>NZ_BORE01000010.1:0-251133 GCF_018333015.1 Bacillus sp. J14TS2
CATATTCATGCTATCAAATTTCATTTTTTGTCTGGTTTACTGAAATATAGAGGGAGACTAAAGGGTTTTTTACGCCTATCGCATAATTGGGGGGCAACATCTGTACATACGCAAATGGCACCTCCCCAATTGCTTTTTCAATTAATTAGATCATCCTTGCATATCTCGTTTCTTATAGCCAATCAATCCACAAAACATCAAGATCAGAGCCAGTAATGTTAACAAACAGATCGGCCACCATTTCATTTCTTCAACAGGAAGCTGGGGAATATACCCATATGGAGACAATTTCCCAAGCCAGTTAGGTAAGTCGAATAAGCCACCTAGGTATAGGATTAAAAAGGAGTATATGACATATCCCCAAATAAAGCTAGCCATTTTAGGTAGAAAACCGATCAGCAATACGGAAAGGCCAATCATCACACACAGCGCTGGAAAATATGCAAGTGCTGCTCCGTAAATTGTTGCAAATCTAAAGCCTTCTTCCATGACTGCATTCCCAGCAGCCCAAAGACCAATAGCCGTAAGCGATAGCATTATAAAACCATTCACCAAAGCAATGATCAAGTAGCTTGCCATCACGTTAGTCCGCGAAACAGCTCTACTAAGTAAATGTTCCAAGCGATTCTTTTTCTCTTCCCGATTGAGTTTCAGCATTGCCATAAGTGGGGGAACAGTTGAAAGTAAGCTCATCACGATCATAAGCATCGGGATAAACTGTTCCGTTAGTGTATATCCCTCTTTCTCAGCAAGTAATTGCTCAAAAACTTCATTTCCTTCAAAAAAAGATTCTAAATCACCAAAAACAGATCCATAAGACACACCCATTACAAGCATTCCAACAGCCCAAGCAATGGTACCTGTGCGCTGCAATCTTAACGCTAAACCAGCAGGACTTTGTAAAAAAATCGATGCATGCTTCCTACCTGGTTTTGCTGGAAAGAATCCAGCTTCTACATCTCGGATTGCATGCAAATAATGAGCCAAGAAAAAGAGTATAATCGATAACCCAAGCATGAACAACACAGGCCACCAATGATTCGACGTAAACGCCTCTGTTCGTGTAGCCCAGCCTAATGGAGAAAACAATGATAATGTTTCATTGCTCACATCCCCCATTGCTCGAATAAGATAGGCAAACAAGAGCAAAGCAATCGAATAACCCGTTGCCCCTCGTGAACTTTCACAAAGTTGTGCAAAGACAGCTGCAACTCCAGCAAATACAAGCCCTATTCCCCCTAAAGCCGCTCCATATAGCAACGATCCTTGCAATCCCATGCTATCAATCTGTAAGGCATATAAACCAAAACCAGAAAGGAGCACCAATAATACATTGGTTACAATTAAGATGATCATAACAGCAGTAACGTTGGCCAGCCGTCCAACAGGTAAGGAGCGAATCAGCTCGATCCTTCCATCTTCTTCATCAGCCCTTGTGTGGCGAATCACGATCAAAATATTCATCAACCCGACCACGACCGCTGTTAATAGGAGCATTTGATGTGTCGTCATAGCTCCTGTTGTATACTGATCTAAATTACCAGGTCCTACCATGGCTGTCATTGCAGGATTTCGCATCGTTTCTGCCATAACATCTCTTTCTTGTTGTGTTGCATACATATCATCAAAGGCTAGAGGAACAATCCAAGTAAAAATGGCGATCATTAATAGCCACATAGGAAGTCGAAGTCGGTCCAATCTTATCATTAGCCTAGCAAGTGAAATTGTATTTTTAAAAATAGCCTCCATTAAAATCCCCCCTTTTCTCCTCCACTGCCTTGATTTTCATAATGGCGCATAAACATTTCCTCCAAAGTAGGAGGTGAACTTTCTAACTTGACGATCGCAAACTGACTAAGATACTGGAGGACATCATTCAATACTTCTGTATCTATTTGAAACGAGAGTTCCTGACCTTTTTCTGCTACATCATACACACCATCGAACTGCTGGATAGAAGGAACAGGCTGTTTCGTTTCAACAAGCAAATGCGTTCGCGTTAAATGCCGTAATTCTGCTAAAGAACCTGTTTCAATGATTTGCCCTTGACGAATAATCCCAATCCGATCACATAACTTCTCAACTTCCGATAAAATATGACTGGAAAGTAAGACAGTTTTCCCAGCTTGTTTGGCCTCAAGCACACACTCTTGAAAAATCTGCTCCATTAGTGGATCTAAGCCAGAAGTAGGCTCATCTAAAATATATAAATCCGCATCTGAAGAAAACGCCGAAATCAATGCTACTTTTTGCCGATTCCCCTTTGAATACGTCCGACACTTCTTCGTTGGATCAAGATCAAATTTTTTTATCAATTCTTCACGTTTGTTCTTATGCTTTCCTCCGCGTAATTGAATAAATAGATCAATCACTTCTCCGCCGGTTAAATTTGGCCATAGATTCACATCTCCGGGAACATAGGCAAGCCGTTTGTGTATTTCAACAGCATCCGACCATGCATTTTTACCGAAAATTTCAGCTTCCCCTGTGGTCGCTTTTAAAATCCCCAAAAGGATCCGGATCGTTGTCGACTTACCAGCACCATTTGGCCCTATAAAACCATAAACCTCTCCTTCGTTTAATTCGATGTTAATGCCATCAAGTGCTGTAAACTTCCCAAACCGCTTCTTCAAATTCATTGTCTTTAATATAGCCATATTTTATCTCCCCTTCGAACTAATTATGAAATATTTATCGTATTTCATTTCATAATATACAAATTTAAAACATTCATCAATAGTTTATGAACTATTTCCATTGTGATATTACAAAATTTTTATTAAACTAAGATGGAGGTGAATGAAATGAACGGATTCGAACGACGAAAACAACAAAAAAAGCGAGACATTTTAAAAGCCACTCTCGCATTATTTAAAAACTATGGGGTACAAAAAGTATCGATAGCTGAAATTGCGAGCAAGGCCAATGTATCTCAAGTCACAATTTATAATTATTTTGGCAATAAGGACCAGCTCATCCACGAAGTGATTATTTTTTATGTCGATCAAGTTTGGGCAGAATATGAGGGATTATTTTATAGCAACGCTCCCTTCCAAGAAAAAATCACAAAAATTATTTTTGGTAAAAAAAAGGAAGCCAGCCATTTAAATGAGGATTTTTTTGAGCACTTTATGGCTGAATATACGGATGGAAGTCATTATATTGAAAAGCTGTTTACGGAAAAGGCATTGCCACGTTTTATCGAGCTATTCCGCGAAGGAAAGGAGCAAGGCTACATCGACTCAACGATCTCGAATGAGGCCATCCTGCTTTATTTTCAAATGTTTACAGACTATCTACGCCGCAAAGATACAACGAAAGATATTCTCCCCATGACAGAAGAACTAACAAAACTATTCTTCTATGGAATCGTAGGAAAACAAACTGAAACGGACGATGATAATTGAATGATGCAGTCAGCAAAATCGCTGGTGCTTCTAAACACTTAGAGAGTTCGCTGTAATTTACTCCTAGCTTGAGAGAGAATGGCTAGCGGAAAACAACAGACAGGTGAAGAAAAAGGCTCATTTTCTTCACCTGTCTTATATTGAAAAGCTAATTGATCAGCCTCTCTAGAATTTATAAAGTGACACTTCAATCAGTGGAGTATTACTGCCTGTTAATACGGGATAAAAATTATAATGTTGTTGATCCACCATCGACAACGAATTCTGATCCTGTGCAATAACTTGAATCATCAGAAGCCAAGAATAAAACCATATTCGTTACTTCTTCAGGTTTAGCAATTCGTTTCAGCGGAATGGTTTGGGCGAATTCTTCAACCATTTCTTTATTATCCTCTTGGACAATCATCGGTGTTGCAATGGCCCCTGGGTGAACAGAGTTAACACGGATGCCGTATGGCGCAAATTCTAAAGCCGCTGCTTTATTCATTCCTCGAACCGCAAACTTCGAAGCACTATAAGCAACAGCGGCAACCGATCCTTTTAGACCATTGATCGAAGAAATATTAACAATCGAGCCATTTTCTGTTTTGCGCATAGAAGATAGTACTGCTTTCATTCCTAAAAAGACAGATACTTGGTTAATGTCCATCACTTTTCTATATTCTTCTTCTGTCATCTGTTCAATCAATTTATGAAAAGCAATACCAGCATTATTCACAAGAATATTGATCGGACCAAATGCCTCTTCCGTTTCAGCTACAACTTGATCCCAATCTTTTGCTCTCGTAACATCTTGTCTAATAAATTTGGCATTATCACCTAACTCTTTCGCTAATGCCTCTCCCTCTTCTACTAGAATATCAGTAAAAACAACTTTTGCTCCTTCTTTGACAAATTGGCGAACATGCGAAGCTCCCATTCCGCGAGCTCCACCTGTAATGATAGCTACTTTTCCAACAAGCTTCCCCATGTATACCATCTCCCTCTTTGATTATATTGTGAAATACTTCACATTTAAATTTTACTATAATTCTCCAAATAAGTAAAGGGGCCTGTCCCCCGCCGCGTTAAATGATTAACACGGTGGGGGACAGGCCCCGTGATTTTTATTGCTTTACCATCATTTTTTTGATTATTCTTATTTGTCCTCTATGGTTCAATTCATCTTCGAAGACATGGAACCATTTAAAATAGTTGTTTGCTGGCTGATCAAACCAAAATGGGGTTTGGTGAAATAGCCATTCGTCTGGGAGTGTTTTAAAGGTTTCTATTGTTTGCTTTCGAGTATCTGCTAATTCCTTTAGATAATAATTAATGCTGTTCCCATGAATCTGTTCGCGTGCTTTTTCCCCTAATTCTAAAGCTGGATTTAAGTCAGCAATTTCTTCCTCTGTTATTTGACGATTATGAAACGTTTCAATCTGATACGCTTTTTCCACAGCCACCATATGTGCCAATAACATTCCAATCGAATTGGCATCATCCATATAAAGGAAATCTAGTTCTTCTTTGGACAATTGTTTTACCTCTTCGAGTGTTGCGACTCTCGTATAATTCATCATTGAAAGTAATTTACTAAACTCTGAGCTCAAGTCATCCATTTGGTCAATTAAAAATAAACTATTTAATTCTGCTGTCATGTCTTCACCAACCTTTTTGAAATATATTATTGGAAAAAAATACCACCTATTCAATTATTAAGCATTAATTAAGCTTACGCAAGCTTTTATACACTCGTGAGGTAAATACAGACTATGTATATTTAAAATTACTTCCCATGCTCCCATCTGCAAGCGGTATTTTAAGAGTTTCCCCACTTATAGTTTTGAAGTGGGGATCTTCCAGGCAATCACCCTTTAACAAGCGAGTAGTAAGGTTCATACTGAGGATTTGTGTAATAAGGTGGCCTTCTGGCTATCACTGACGTCGGCCAGCTATATTGAAGATACTCCATCCTTACTTTTTCATTAGATTGATTGACTAACAGCCATTTTATAACAGGATTGAACATGACACGCAATGGTGTCACCTCCTTTTTCGTATCCTACGTATCAATGGATGTATTGGAGCAAGTCTATGTGAAAAATCTAGACACGCACTAAACGTTCGCCCAATCATACAGTACTAAGATAAAGATGAATGGGAGGTTATACAATTGCCTAATAAACGGACGGATGGAGATAACGAAAAACATAGGATCACAGAGGAAGAATTACAAGAATTACGCGCATATCAAAAATGGTTTGCGGACAATCAACTGACAGACCCTTATCCCCTTTATCCAAACTATGGTAAAATAACAAAATATGAAGAAGTCCCGTTAAGTCATCCCGAACAACGACAACTTAGACAACCTGGACATGAGGATTTAATGGTACCCAAACCAATTATTGAAAACCCACACTATAAAGGAAGCGGAAAGTTAAAGCACAAGGTCGCTTTAATAACCGGTGGAGATAGCGGGATGGGGGCTGCAGCCGCTATTGCCTTTGCGAAAGAAGGAGCAGATGTGTCCATTGCCTATCTTGATGAACATGACGATGCCAATCGAACAAAAGCACGGATAGAGGAGCTTGGTCAACGATGTCTGTTACTGCCAGGAGATTTAAAGGAAAAGCAACATTGTAGGGCTGTCGTAACAGAAACGATTCGTACATTTGGCAAATTAGATATACTGTGTAATCATGTAGGCGTCCAATTCCAACAAAATAGTTTACTTGATATTACAGATGAGCAATTCGATGAAACGTTTAAAGTAAATATTTACTCTCATTTTTATATGACAAAGGCAGCTTTGCCTTATCTAAAACCAGGAAGCTCTATTATCGGCACAACTTCCGTCGTCACATATGCAGGGGAACCGTTGTTAATTGATTATTCGGCTACTAAAGGAGCGATCGTGGGCTGGACACGTTCACTAGCTAAAAGCCTTGCAGATCAAAATATTCGTGTAAATGCAATTGCACCAGGGAGAATATGGACACCGCTTATTCCCGCAAGCTTCTCTTCTGATATTAACGCCTTACATGGGCCTAATCTATTTAATCGGATTGGCCAACCATTCGAATTAGCACCCACATTTGTCTATCTAGCTTCAGACGATTCTCAATTAGTAACTGGGCAAGTATTACATGTAGATGGCGGGGAATCTACTAATTCCTAAGTTGCTGGGAAGAAGCTTAAATAATTGCCATGCCGATCTCTCCTATACTGGTCTAGACCCCAAACTAGTAAACTTTCTTTGATAAAGGAGCCTAACTATGGAAGGTAATCCCGACGATATTCAACTTATTAAACAGCTAGATAGGACGCAAACTGATGCTTGGGAGCAACTGCGTTCTATTGCAGAAGAGATGGAAGCTGAGGATCATGATGTAAAATGGCTTAATGCGAAGTCTCTATCTGAACAAATATCTTCGTTAAGCTATCCGGCTTATAGTGAGCGAGTGGAGAAAGCAATTAGTCTATTATCTACTATTGGCGCTGTGACCCCTTTGTACTTTTGGATGGAACATGGGCTTCCAAGCTATTCGCCAAATAACAAGCTGAGCCCTGCAGATGCGGTCCGAGCAGCTACATTTGTCGTGCGCGGCGAGCGATTTAGCGATGGCACTATTGCAAAGGCGTACGAAAAATGGCTTGCTAAAAGCGATTTTAAATGCATTGGTCATATGGTATGACGACAAGCAAATGTTCTAAGCCAATAAAAGTCCACTTTTGACTTTTATTGGCTTAGATTGTTTCGTAAAATATCAGAGTTCGTATATCTTCGCTGATGAACTTACAACTTATGAGCTAGGCATCAGCCACAACAGCCTGCAATTTATCGATTTTAAAATTTCCTACCCAACAAAGAAAATCCGTATCTTCATTCATCATGATTTCTCATTCTTTCTCCTCTTAACGCTTTAAGCAGTCCTTTGTACTGATCTTTTTTATTGCCATTTCTTCTTCAAATAATCAGTATCTGCCTTCAATGCGTTGTATGCATCTTCAGAAATCATTTTGTTCTTTTTCTGATCATCCACTAATACTTCAAAACCTTTTAGGTGTTTCAACACTTTGTCTGTGGCCTCTTTTTTCTCGAATTGTTCTATTGTTGTCAATTGCAAATTCAATGCGTGAGCAGCGTCTTTATTTTTGATCGCCCCTGACTTTTCATATCTTTCAACAAGTGTCTGCATGTCGGATACGCTTGTCGTCACGTTCAGTACATAGGTTTTTTGCTTGATTCCTCCTGAGTTAACAGCGGTCACAATCAATGTATGCTCTCCAGTCTTCCCTGCCAAATCTATGGAAGCCCCTTCCTCATATACCTCACCGTCAAAGGTTGCAGATACCTTAGCTAAATCATCTTGTGCTTCCCAGTTGAATGCCGCGGTTGTGCTATCGGGTACTTTTATTCCGTTTTCAAGAGTTTTGCCGTTCATCATTACATTAATTTTTACATCCGGTTGAATTTCATCTGATTCTAACACCCTTTTGTAGATATGGACTTCATCAATCAATCCTTTCATCTGGAATGCTTCCGTATCCCACGGTGCACCTCCGATAATGAACGGATTGTCGTTGTCTTTAATAGGATCGGAACTTGCGGACACATTCTTAACCTCTTCACCGTTAACATACCCTATGAATCTTCCACCTGCTTCCCATGTAAGAGCAATATGAACCCATTGATTAGCTAGAATAGATCCATCTTCAAAGGTATGATGATGACCACCAGCATCCCATAATTCCGGATAAAGTTTTCCACCCTGTACGCCCAGCATATACCCATCATTTGTGGTGGTTTTACCCAAAATCTTTTGGTTGGCTTCAGGATTTTCCAGATTCACCCAAGCAGTGATGGTAAAAGCATCCTCACCATTTAATAAACCGTTGCCGGGAATTTCAATCCATCCCCCATCAAGCTTCATTGCCTTGCCGAATTGGCCTTGAACTCGTGAGACATTCCCATGTAATTTACCGTCTAATCCGTATGGGGAGGAATCTTTAACAGTATCTCCGTCCTCGTCAAAATGTAGTGACAATACAGGTTTTTCGGCATACAAGGCTTTTAGCATAGTCGTTTGATTATTCATTTTTATCTGATGCACGCCTGGTGATACATCGCGAACTGTAAACGTCACCTTTTTGCTCTCTCCTGGTTTCAGGCTGACTGTCTCAGAATCGACAAGCTTATCATCAAAATAAAAATTTATCTCCTCATCACCTGCAACTAAACCGATATTTTTCACAGAAGCGGTTACGATAGCATCCTCGCCGGGCTCAATTGCATCGCTTTTGAGGTCAGAAATCTCGAATACCGTTATCTTTTCAACCTCTTCATCGTACTCCCAATCACCTTCAGGTGGTTGAATGGTCACGTTTGTTATCAACTCGATCAATGCGTGAATATCTGGCGTTAATTGAGTTCTAGCCTTTTCAGAGACTTCCCCAGTTTTAGCTTCCTTCAGCTGTTTTAGAAAATCCTTTAATTGCTGAATAGCCTCCTTATTTTTATCATTTTTAAAATTGTCTTGTGCTTCGTGTAATGATTGGGACAACTGTTTTTCGGCAGTTCCTTTAATATCCCCTGACTCTACATATCCTTGATAATTCTTCTCTACTTGAACAAATTTTGCTCCGAGATCCCTATGGCCAAGCAGTTCAAGTTCCGCTACAGTGGTGGACGATGCTCCGCCATTACCCTTGATAATCAATCTGTAAAAAGAGTAATTACCCGGGTTCTGAATTGTAAATGGCTTGGTATACTGCCGCCATTTGAAGCTTTCATCGTTTCTTTTATCAAGAATGTTCCAACTTTCCCCGTCTTTGGATCCGATTAATATCCAATTTTTCGGATCTTGTGACGAGTCATCAGTTGAGCTAGTAATCGTGTACATTAGCGCCTTTTGGGCTTCATCTGTGAAATTGTATTGGACCCAGGGATCCTTTCCCTTCAACGTTAGTGATGTATCGGATGAATTGTCAAAAAGCGCTTTGGCTATTGTTCCACTACTATCATAGGATTGCCCGCTCCCTTTATCAGTCAAATCAACCATTGGATCAGGCAGCAATGACGACCCATCCGCTGCCGTTGGGGTAATCGATGATGGAACTGCATCTTTACCAGTACCCCATTTAGATGGCTCAGGTCCCATTTCAAACTCTAATATTGCGCCATTGGCAAGTTCCTTATGACCAATGCTCAATGAATTGTATGGTTTCCCATTCACTTTCAAACTTTGAATATATTTGTTTGTGTCACTGACTTCAGGTGCGTTGATCACAATGTCTTTTCCATTTTCCAAATGAATTGTCATTTTTTCAAAATAGGGAGCACCAATTGCATAAGAAGATGTTCCAGCACGAAGTGGATAAAAACCAGCCGCACTCAAGATATACCAAGAGGACGCTGCTCCGTTGTCATCATCACCAACATAGCCCTGACCGATTTCACTTCCAACATAAATCCGAGACAATACTTCCCGAACCTTTTCCTGGGCTTTCCAAGGCTGACCTGCATAATCATACATATAGATGATGTGATAAGCGCCTTGGTTACTATGACCATACATTCCCATTCGTACATCTCGGGCTTCTCTCATTTCGTGAATGGGATTATCACGCCCGCCGAGATGTAAAGCTGTCTCTTCAGTCGCAAAAAAAGTATCGAGCTTTTTGGCCAACTCCTTTTTTCCACCGTATAGATTAGCTAACCCTTGCCCATCCTGTGGAGCAGAAAAAGCCGTGCCCCATGCGTTCGTTTCAACATAGTCTGAGCCTAGCCAATCTTTCGGATCAAATTTGTCTGCAGTCATTCTCCACTTTCCCGTAGAGTCTTTCCCCATGAAAAAATCCACTTCCGGATTGAATATATTCACATAGTTTTGCGCTCGATTGATAAAGTACTTGTAATTGGTAATATATTGATCATAGTTCGGATCATTTTCATCCGTCTGTTCGGCAAGTTCCTTAGAAATTGACGCGATCGCAAAATCATTAAGGTAGCCTTCTATCGCCCAAGACATCCCTTCACCTATATCGGTACTTGTGTAACCATTAAAAATCGATGTCGCGAGGCCATTTCTTCCTGTTTTCTGATTATGACTTACAACAGATCCGTCTTTGATTGCCGCTTCGTAAAAGCTTGATATATCAAAATTACTAACACCTTTAAGATATGCATCCGTAAAGGCGACATCCGCACTTGTCCCCGTCATTCCTCCTCCATGACCAGGACTAGACCATCTTGGAATCCAACCACCTTGTTCATATGCTTGCAGAAAACCGTCAATCATTTCACCTGTTTTTTCCGGTGACAATAGGCTATAGGCTGGCCATGCAGTTCTATACGTATCCCAAAATCCATTATTAACATATGGTTTTCCTTTGACTATTTTCGCGCCGGTTTTGGTTTCCGTCGGTTTTCCATCCAGATCAGAGAAAGGGCTCGCGTATTCATATATAGGTTTTTCCATTGTTCCTGTATTCTCAAACAACATATTTGGATAGAGATAGAGTCGATACAAATTGGAGTACAACGTAACAAGTTCCTCATCTGTCGCACCTTCGACTTCAACTTTTTGCAATAGGCTGTTCCATTCTTCCTTTGCTCTTTCTTCGACTGATGCAAATGTGTCGCTCTGATGAATTTCTTGATTTAAGTTTTTCTTCGCTTGATCCATGCTGATAAGTGATGTGGCAATTCTCATTGTGACGGTTTTATCACTCCCTGAAGTATCAAAACGGAAGTAACCAGCAACATTGTCACGATCTTCACCAGTTAATTTCCCACTTTTCGTGACTGGTTTATCAAATGTTGCATAGAAGAACATTCTTGTTGCTCCTGGGGTTTTCGTACCCACATCTGTGTACCCTTGGATGTGTTGTTTATCCGCTTCAAGTGTCAAGCCGCCATCATTGTTGAAGTTATCAAAAATCAAGTCAGAAACATCTTCCTTGAATGTAAAATGGAACATCGCTGCATGGTTGGTCGGTGTAATCTCCGTTTGTATACCATTTTCAAAGGTCACACTGTAATAATTAGGCTTTGCGATTTCATTCTCATGTTTGAAAGGCAGTGCTCGTTTGTCACGATTTAAGGGTGGCAGATCCGATGCCGAAGCAGATGGCATGATTTGAAATGTCTGACGATCACCATCACCTACCCATGGACTCGGAGAATGACTAAGCAAAAAGCTTTGAATTTCGGGAAAATTGTCTTCATTATTGTCCTGCTGATATTTGTACATCCATCGCCTATCACCTGCGTCCGTCACTGGAATCCAGAAATTAAATCCATGTGGTACCGCAACTGCCGGGATGTTGTTACCTCGTGAAAACTCTCTATTATTGTTTGTCCCCCTAAGGATATTTACATAATCAATCGGGCTTGAGTAGTTTTTTTGTTCCGGTTGGCCTATGATGCTAATATCATCAATGCTACCTTTAAATTCCCCTGGACCATTTGGATTATCATAAGCCACTAAAATTCTTTTAATTTTTTTTCCAGATGCGACCTTCCCGATGTCTGACAAACGATAATTCCACTGATTTGGAAATAAGGTATTAGACTTGCCTTGTGCTTCAGGTCGCAATTCTGCCCCGTGTTGATCTTTCGCACTAAGGTCACTTAAGTAAGTTCCATCTGTGAATGCTAAATCAATCGATACATAGGTGCTAGAATAATCCATCTGCTCTTTATCCACAAACTCTGGGTGGATATAATACGACAACTGCGTTTCCGGTGTCACCTTAATATCAACATCTAACAGTTTGTTATAGGAGTATGCCCTCCCTTCCTTAAGATGTGTTCCCGCATACGTTAACGCCTTCTTTCCAGTCCAACCAACATTTATTTTTGCGATATAACTGTTAGTTGGGCCATCCCCAATCTGCGATTTCATGGGTGTTGAAGAAGATGTTGGAGGAATGTTTCCATCAATACCCGCTGCTTTCTCTTCCCCGTCAGAAGTGATTTCAACTGTATCCATCCATGTCAACTGGGGATCCTCCTTTTCAAATGAAGTAAAAAAATCAGCCTTGGACGTATTGGTATGAGATGAATGATCAGTTGAAGCCCCGTGAACCTGTTCAAACGGTACCAAAACCATCGCAAACATGAGACAAACAATACTTGGTAATGCAGCTAGCCTTCCTAATCTTCTCATAATCACATTCCTTTCAATGTACAGCTTTACAGCTTATATTGCTTTTGTTCCCTGACATCAGACAGTTTTTTGCTTTCTAAAATGTCATCTGCAAGCCCAATAGATTCACTTCCCATTTGTATTGTCAGAACTGATTTCATTCACCTGTTTATAGACAAACTCACGATATTTTACAAACTTTTGTTTTTTATAAAATCTTTTAGCTATTTGATTATCAACCCAGTAATCTAATTCAATGAGATCAATAGCTTGTTTCTGGGCGAATTGATAAATTCCTTCCATTAAAAGTGTTCCATACCCGTTCTCTCTTTTTGATTGGACAATACTGATTTGATGAACATAAATAGACTTATATTCTTTGTTAAAAACATTTCCTCGATAATGTCTTTTTTCGATCCAAGCATAACCCAAAGCCTCTTTATCCTCTTTTACAAGAAAAAAGGTGAAATCTCTATTTTTCATTAGCTGCTTAAACAAAGCCTTCACTTCTTCGTAGTCATACTCTCTAAAGTATTTCGGGTATAGAGAACAATGCAGATCATGGACAGGCTTATTTAATTTAGCAACTAACTCAAAATCCCTTGTTTGCTCTATTTTCATTTAGCCCTCCTTAACTAAGTCCCCCATAATCTAGTCTCTGTCTACAACTTTTTGTTGATAACCAATAGACTCCGGCAATAACCGGAGTCTCTCTAGCACCCTATTCTTTTGCCTTCAATTCTGTCACAATCGTAGTGTACTCTTCTTCCATTTGTCTAAGATATGTGACAACATCTATATCAGACTCCAGAAATTCTCTTGCTTTTGCTGTAATAAAATTATCGCCATGGAAGGTCATCTGTGGACCGTATTTAGAATACGGTGGCAATTCTCCCATTTGGTCGACAAATGGAGCCTTGACGTTATACGTAGACCCGTCCTCTAAGTCCATATTGCCAAATAGGGCAAAGACTTCCTCACTGTCATATGTTGGCGCACTTCCAGCGGCAGAGAGGACCTTTTGACCTTCTTCTGTCGCTAGGTAAGAGATAACAGCCCAAGCAGCTTCTTTATTTTCACTGTGTTTTGTGATGTTAAATGGTAGTACTGGTGTCGTAGGCGCGATACCAGGAAGCTCCTCCCATACGGGTACAGTGGTCATATCGAAATTTAACCCTTCGACTGGGGCAAGCAGTGGTAACCATGGGGCTGTGCTAATCCACATCGCGATGTTTTGCCCGTTTCCACCAAAGCCATCTGGACGATCCTCATCCATATTCATCAAGCCAGGGATATTGCGGAGCTTGTCAAGCCAGTCGAATACGCGCTTTGTATTCGGATCCTGTGTGAAAAGGACGTCGCCTGTTTCAGGATCCGTACCGGGAATTGCGAACTGGGTATATGGAATCGCATATGTTGGTTCAAGTGCTAGCCCTTTATATTGAATACCATCGACTTCTTGCGTTAGCTTTTTAGCCAGCTCTAGCGCTTCATCCCAAGTCATTCCTTCGGCCGGATAGGGCTCACCGAACCGGTCGAAAATGTCTTTATTGTAATACATGACCAACAGCGTTGATTCGATCGGTAATCCGTATAGGTTTCCCTCGCCAAGGGGATCAATGGCGCGTAGGTTGTCGACGACGCCTTCCCGAAATACGCCAAGGTCAAAACCGCTTTGCTCAATAATATCATCAATAGGCATGAGTAAGTCGAGATCTTCGATATATTCCAGTGTCGGGGTGGTTGGAATAATATCAGGCACTTCACCACGAGCGAATTGTTCCTGTAAAAACTGGGAATCGTTCGGTGATCCTGAGACAAGCTCAAGCGTAATATTTGGATACACTTTGGCTAATTGCTCCTGATAACGGCGGCTGAACTCTTCTTCACCGACATTAATAAGCATCGTGACGGTGGCAGGCTGTCCGTCGTAGCTCCAGGATGTCTCTGCTTCATTCTTGTTACCCTCTGTTGTTTGCTCTTCCTTATTGCATGCAGCAATTAATAATATGGAGAAAATCATAAAAATAAATAGGTAGTAATTCTTTTTAATTCATACCACTCCCATCTTTTACTTCGGAAAACTCTCGCCGTCCACAGCTTCGTCTTGCCCTCCCTTCTGTTTTGTCCCTATCTGGTGGTATTTTCAATCTAAGGTATGCCATATAAATTTAGTTCATTCCAATTATCCACTAAACAAATAAGAAGGACATTGTCTATTTCTTCATAAGCTTATAAAATATAAAGATGGTGTGTATAACTCGTATCACCCACACCGATTCTTAATAGTTAGCTGTCAAAACTCTTAACCAATGCATTGCCCAAGATTCTAATGAAATTTATTTTTATAATGGGCAAGCGCGACTAATGGCCAAATAGAGTCATAACTATGATAATGAATATAGAAGGCTCCTGCCATTCCTCTCCCTTTTGGATATTTCCTCGTCCATGCTTCTTCTTTTTGCTGAGTGAGAAATTCTAACCCGCTGTTTATTTCCGGTGTAACTTCTGTCGCTATAGCGATCAGAACATCAAGAGCCCAAGCTGTATGGGTTCTGGTGCTTCTTCGTAATGAAATATAGCGCTTTTCTTTGTCACTATTACAGGATTCTCCCCAGCCGCCATCTGCCAGTTGAGCCTTATGCAACCAGCCCATTGCCTTTTGAATCGCGGGATGATGCGGTGAAATTCCTACAGATAGTAACCCTGTTACAGCAGCCCATGTTCCATAAATATAATAGATTCCCCATCTTGCATCCCATGAGCCATCTGTCCTTTGCTGATCAAGCAGCCAGTTGACTCCTCGCTTAATCATCGGGTCGTCTTTGCTTAGATCTGTATAATTTCCGAAAAATTCCAAAGTCCTTCCTGTTAAATCAGGTGAAGAGGGGTCTAATACTAAATCTTCTACACGATCAATTGGCAGCAGTGTCAGCATTTGTTGATCAACATTTCGTTCAAATGCCGGCCAGCCCCCATCGTCATTTTGCATCGACATTACCCATTGGATCCCTTGATTCCATATTTGGAGATAGTCCGAATTTTGACTCGTCGATAAAGCAATCGCCCTTAATGCTGCCGTAGAGTCATCCACATCTGGATTGATCGTATTGATATCAGAAAAACCCCAACCACCAGGTTCAATGTTCGGATTATGAAGCTCCCAATCACCCAATTTATGATGTTGACGTGTCCGTAAATATTGATTGGCCTTTTTAATAACTGGTGAAAGAGATGGAACACCTGCTTCCTGTAAAGCATAACTGATTAACCCGGTATTCCACACATTTGCGGTTGTATATTGAACATGGGGACTGTCCCCAATTTGGCAGATCATCGACTTGATCCCATTCACTGCATTGGTAATAATGGCATGTCTTTTTCCATAGCCTTGGGACAAAAAGGCAAAAATCATAAAAAAAGTGGAACTGTAATAGCTTTCGAGGGTTCCATTCGGTTCAATTCGCTGAATCATATAATCCTTCGTACGTGTTAAGGCCAGTTGGTGAAGTTCTTCTGGTAATCCTAAAAGAGCTTCCACCCCTTGTTCAATCACATCTATGATAGAGCGCCATTCCCGTCTTTCTTCTATGGTAAAAAAGGAATCCGTTTCACTAACAAGCAAATCCGATAAATTTGGCATTTGTTTTGTTGGCATCGTGAATTTTTTATCAGCAAGGATAAAAAGAGGAGCAAGATTAGATCGAGCAAATACCGAGAAATCATAGAAGTTAAGCGGAAAAGTTTCCGGCAATAGCATAAATTCGATCGGGATTGGAATAAAATCTGGCCATTTGTATTGACCCGTAATCGCTAACATCACTTTCGTAAAAATTTGCGTCTGAGCAAGACCCCCATTCGCGATAATAAAGTCTCTGGCAGCCTGCATTCCAGGTTCATGCTTGTTGATATAACCCGAAGATAGTAAGGCAAAATATGCCTCCACAGTCGAGGAAAGATTTCCTTCCCTTTCGTCTTGATATAATTTCCACGCCCCATTCGATTCCTGTCTTTTCCTAATCCTGCGCACCAGCCCCTTAATTAATTCTTCCTCCCCATCAACTTCAAGCATTCTCAGCAAAACAATCGTATAACAATCCGTCACAATCCCCATCTCAAACGGATAAACCCATGACCCATCCCCTGTCTGCTCCTGATAAAACTGACCAATAAGACGGCTAATTTCATCCTCCACACCATTCAATGGATTTTCCTCCATTCTTTAGACTTTTATATACATATTCACTAAGTAAAATGAACATTCATGGGGACATTCATGGGGACAGACCCCCGCTGTAGTAAAGTATTAACGGAATGGGGGACAGGCCCCTGGTTGATCTTATCTGTTTTACGTGCTATGATTGTGGTAATTTATAATGAACGGAGGGTTTTCCTAGTGGCATTTATTAGACTTCGATTCCAAACTTTGAACCAGTAATTGAATATGGTCAAGGCTCTGCTGCGCTATGCAGGGTTACGGGATTGGTCTGCCTATTTAGGGGAACCTCAAATTTAACAATTTTTGCACTATTGAGGGAGAGACATTTCTCTCTCTTTTTGTTGTTTTAATATTGAAAAAGCAGTTTACATCCAAAAGTGGGTTTCTGGATCGAAATGATGTGACGCACAAGCGAACGGATTTTCACGTCATTCCTTGAATTTTCTTTTCTACGTGAAAAGGCATTCCTATTCATGGGATTTTTTCCTATGGAACTCGTTTCCCTTGCACAGGCAGAGCGCCTGTGTTTTTTATTTTTTAAAATTGGAGGGAATACATTATGCGTAGAAAAGCCATTATCATTGGAGTGAATCGCAATCAATCTTCAGAGCATTTCGCCTATTCTATGGAGGAATTATCTAACCTGTCCGCAGCATGCCACATTTCCGTGTTAGGAGAAATGACGCAAAACTTACAGCATTTTGATAAAACCTATTATATTGGCAGTGGAAAGGTAGATGAATTACAAGCACTGGTTACAGAGGTAGAGGCAAATGTCATTATTTTTGATGATGAGCTCTCTCCTTCTCAAATTCGCAATTTAGAAGCCAAATTAGATTGTGAAGTGATCGACCGCACCATGTTAATATTGGAAATTTTTGCTAGTAGAGCCAAAACGAAAGAATCTCAGCTTCAAGTTGAAATTGCCAGGCTAAACTATATGCTGCCTCGACTAGTCGGAAGCCGAGAATCTTTAGGACGCCAAGGCGGAGGTGCTGGTTTAAAGAATCGGGGTGCTGGAGAAACAAAATTAGAACTGGATCGCCGCAAAATTGAGATCAAGATATCAGCGTTATCAAAGGAATTAGAACAATTAGTAGCCAGACGAAAAGTCCAGAGAAAACAACGCCGTAAAAATGAAATACCGATCGTGTCTTTAGTTGGCTATACGAATGCCGGCAAATCGACATTGATGAATGCACTGCTAAACATTCACCATGCCGATGAGGAAAAACAAGTATTTGAAGAAAACATGTTATTTGCAACATTAGAAACAGCGGTGAGAAAGATCGTTTTACCAGGAAATAAATCCTTTTTATTAACAGATACGGTCGGGTTCATTGACAAACTTCCTCACCATCTAGTGAAAGCATTTCGTTCCACCCTTGAAGAGGTCTTGGAAGCCGATTTACTTGTTCATGTGATTGATTATTCGAATCCTAATCATGAGGAACAGAAAAAACTAACCAACCAGGTTTTACAAGATTTAGGCATTGAAGATATTCCAGTCCTGTATGTATACAATAAATCGGATAAAGTGGAAGGTCCTTATCCTTCCCGCGAAAACGGCGTTTATCTCTCAGCCAAAACAGGCCAAGGCATTGAAGAATGCACAAAACGGATCAGTGAATATATTTTCCATGATTATCTTCAATGTGAATTATTCATTCCATATACTGATGGAGCTGTGCTCTCCTACTTTAATGAACATAGTCAAATTCTCTCAACCCGCTATGAGGAAAATGGAACAGCGTTCGTTGTGGACTGTAAAAAAGCGGACGCCGAAAAATATCAGCAATACGTAAGAAAAGCCTAAGCATCTACAGGCTAAAAATCTCAAAAGGAGAGATCTCTATGACCCTTACTAATAAGCAAGTGATCGATCTAGCTAACCAACACGGTCTTACCCTTCAGGCGGAATCGTTAAAAAGAAATGAATCAGGTCTTGATTTTCAAGTTGTATTGGCAACAGATAACAAGGACAAAAAATGGGTGCTCCGGCTCCCAAGAAGAGATGATGTGCTTCCAACGGCTCACAAAGAAAAGAGGATTCTTGATTTCGTAGGTCCGAAACTCATAATTCAAACACCCCAGTGGGCAATTTTTTCAGATCAATTGATCGCTTATCCATTATTGCCTGGGGTGCCAACGGGAACCATTGATACAGAAGCCAAAGCCTATAAATGGGAATTGGACGAAAAAAATGTTCCCACTGTTTTTAACGAAACATTAGCAAATGCATTAGTAGAGTTACACAGCATTCGGCATGAGGAAGCAGGAAAAGCCGGATTATCTGTCAAAACTTCAGAGGAATTAAGGGGTGCTATGCGAACAAGAATGGAATGGGTAAAATCCACATATGGCGTGAGTCAAGAACTTTGGAATCGTTGGGAGAATTGGCTTGAGGCGGACTCTCTATGGCCTAAGCAATCAGCTCTTATCCATGGTGATCTACATGCTGGTCATATCCTCATCAATCAACAGGAGGCCTATGTCACAGGGTTTATTGATTGGACAGAAGCGCGTGTAGATGATCCTGCCAATGACTTTACTGCTCATTTAGCAACCTTTGGGGAAACAGCTCTAAAGGAATTAATCCACTTCTATGAACAAGCTGGAGGTTACGTGTGGCCAGCCATGTTCGAGCATATTACTGAGCTTTTAGCCGCCTACCCTATCGGTATCGCCGAATTTGCTGCAAAATCTGGCTTAAAGGAATATGAAGAAATGGCGAAAACAACACTCGGAGTATGACACACCTATTTAAAGCTGTCGGAAATTCCCGGCAGCTTTTACTCATACTCTCCTTTTTATCCCGTATTAATGGTACATTCTTTGCCTCAGAAAACCCAAATACTACTACTCTAAATTGAACACTCTCATAGTAAAATATTTTCTCTTCTACACCTGATTATGATATCCTTTGCTTATGACCATACATCGTTCATAAGTGAGGAAGGATACTATGAATAAACAAATATTAAAAAATGATTGGGATGCAAAGGTAGGCGGGGAATTCACTAAGCCTTACTATCTACAGTTAAGGGAGTTTCTAAAAAAAGAATATAATGCCCAAACCATTTATCCGCCGATGCATGATATTTTCAATGCTCTCCATTACACCTCTTTTGAGCAAGTAAGAGTCGTGATCTTGGGCCAAGACCCTTACCATGGACCGAACCAGGCACATGGGCTCAGTTTTTCTGTTCAACCGAAGGTCAAACAGCCGCCATCATTAAAAAATATCTTTATCGAATTAGAAAATGATCTTGGCTTTCCACCACCAAATCATGGGTATTTGGTAAGTTGGGCGGAACAAGGAGTGTTACTACTAAACTCTGTTTTAACCGTTCGCCAAGGACAAGCTCATTCGCATCGAGGAAAAGGCTGGGAGATATTCACAGATCAGGTCATTCAAGTATTAAATGAAAAAGCAACACCTGTCGTTTACATTTTATGGGGGAGTGCCGCTCAAAGCAAACAAGCACTGATCGACACATCCAAACATTTTATCATTAAATCTCCCCATCCAAGTCCATTATCTGCCTATCGAGGATTTTTTGGCAGCAAACCTTTTTCCAAAACAAATGACATTCTCAAGAAAACAGGTCAAACGGAAATCAATTGGCGGATTGAATAAACTCATAACTATCGATTGCTGTTCATCTTACCGACAGTAATCGATATTTTTCGGTTAAATATGATTATATTCCCGTATTTTATTATTTTTTGAATACCAGTTTTCTTGCACTTTCCAAACTATCTTCGCCAGTCCTTTGCTTGACAGGGGCAAATTCCTGCTCCCGCTCTACTTGTAAGACGGACATGCTTTCAGCCAACGGAAGCACATCGAAATAGAACTTTTCCAATTTATAGCCATTGGGTGAATTTGCTTGCATGCGCCTGCCATAGTTATCTACTAGCGGAATCACCTTATGGGCAAAATGATAAGGGAGAGAAAAGTTCATTGCTTTTTCAAGGAAGGACATGTGAAAAAGATGGATCCCGATATTGGCATTAGTAAGAGAATGATCTATCCCTTCCTCTATCTTCAACTCAGAGTATTCCACTACATGTGGTCTCCCGTCTGCTAGACATAACAGGCCTACTTTTTCATCAGGAGCGCGTTTTTTGACAGCTTTACTAGAAATGGGCGCACCACTTTCCTCCGCAAATCCAATAAACACGGGGTCTGCTACTTGAACAAGTGCATTATCAATATTATTCATAAACACCCATTCGATCTCCTTCTCTTTCATATCCT
The DNA here is from genome assembly GCF_018333015.1 of Bacillus sp. J14TS2. Classification (NCBI taxonomy): domain Bacteria; kingdom Bacillati; phylum Bacillota; class Bacilli; order Caryophanales; family Bacillaceae; genus Bacillus; species Bacillus sp. J14TS2. Next base: position 21,028 of record NZ_BORE01000010.1, read on the forward strand.
CCCATACCCCACTTAATTTCATCGAAGAAAATACGCCGCCATTGCCGTTAGGCGCCATAGATATGGTTGCTGGGCTCTCTAAAATCATTTTGCCTTCTAAAGTTAAAGTCGGCATTAATTCCTGTTGAAAAAAACAAACTTGTTTGGGGTCACAATGAAAATAATGATTCCTTTTAAAAAACGCCTTCGTTTCCTTATCATTACTTGGGCTTGTCATAATATACCAAGGAATCTGTGCACCTGCTTTTTCTTCAATCAAACGCAATCGCTTGGCTTGTAATGCAAAAAGCGATTGTTCAGATGAATCTCCTAAACTGATCGTTCCTTTTGGTCCGTCATGACCTAATCGCGTGCCTTGCCCTCCGGCAAGGAGCAGCACTGCCACTTTCCCTTGTCTTATTCGGTTAAGCCCTCGTTCTTCTAACCTTCCCCTTTTCAATGGGGAAAAGTGCACCATCGCTTCATAACCAATAGGCGTAATTTTCGGTTGATGTTCTGAACTTGGAGAAGTTAATTGACGAGAAGCTTCTTCTACTTCCTTCAAATCAACCCCTTCAATTTGCTCAAATAAGGTTTCTTGCTCATCTGGTTTTAATTCATGAAAAAAGGAAAGCAAATGCTCTTGTTGATATCGAGTTAAAGTTTCTTTAAAAAACTTATATTTATCCATTTAAACCCCTCTCCTTACCTTGCTTCTTTTTAATTTGCTTGCACATTTATCTAGGCTTTTTGTTGTTTAAATGCGTAACATGCTGCCAGCAAATTGAATTCGATATGGAGCAATACAGAAAGAATGATAGATTCTGTGTAATCAGTGATCGCACCAAATAGAAGCCCTCCAATAAACGCGAAAAACATATATCGAATACTCAGTCTATTTAATTTATAATATTGTAAATGAGCGATTGAAAATAAGACTGCCGAGATAATAACAGAGATGGAGACTGGTAAATAGGCGATTTCAATCAAGGTATATTGAAAGGATTTATTCAATAGTGGCAGAATTAAGCCTCTAAATATCACTTCTTCAAAAATGGGGTAAAAAATAACAAAGTTAAGAACATGATATCTTCCGATCGGCTGATAACCCGAATATTTAGCAATAAAGTGAAACTTCATTCAGTGGGAGTTTTTTTCATCCCCCACTGAATGTTAGTTGAACCAATCGGGTATTTACTGGCAGTTGATCCCCACTTGCAATTCTCGTTTTCAACCCGAATTCTTGAAATGGGGATCTTACTGCCAGTTAATTCGGGATAAACATATTTGCAATTAACAGTGACAAACACACATAGATAACTCTCCCATCAACCATCGGGAGGTTATAAACAAAATTATCTTTTACTAAAAAAGCTGCAATAAATGCCACTGCTCCCCATACATAAATAAAATACCTACTACCCTTAATAATTCCCAATATGTTGGTAATCTTTGTAATGATTCCTTTAATAATTACGTAGGAAAAAGTTAGCAGAACTACTAGCACAATTAATACGATCTGATTTATAATTTTAGAACAGCTCCCTCCCCGCTATCTCAATTACATCCCTAATAAAAGGTTCTTTTTTCTTTGTATAGGTCGGTCGATCATCTGTATATTTAGAGGCCAGCTCTTTTTTTAATAAAGCATATTCTTTGGCCTTTTGTGGATTCGATCTCAGATAATCGCGAAACGATAGTTTTTCGTTCCATTCGGTTCCACTGATTTCACATATATGTAAATGACAAATCCCTTGTCCCCATTCTCCCTTTCTAAAAAACCTTCTATCTATTAACTCGGGTTTATGTATATATTCAAATTCAATTTTCTCAAGAGGTTTCACAAATTGCGCGACTGATTGTAAATCTTTTACACCGACCATGATGTCAATAATAGGTTTTGCTACCATTCCTTTAATCGATGTACTTCCAATATGTTCGATCTCTAAAATATGTTTCCCGATCGCCTCGATTATTTTATCTTTCTCATAGGCAAATTGTTTTTCCCAATTTAGGTTATATTCCTCCAGTAGGACAATAGGGGTGATCATGATTGAAACACTCTCCTCTTTTAAAATGAATATCATTTCAAAGACTCAACTTCTACAAGCAAAGCTTCATTCAGGATAAAAAATCATCCTCCTCATTCCAACAAGATTCATCAAAACTCGCGATGATTCTTAGTTAAATCTCTTTCCGAATTTAAATGATATGATATAATTTAAATGTAATTATGTTAAAAATTCCCCAGAAAGGATGTGATAAAAATGAACGAGACAAATATGTTGTTGCATAAAATTGTAGAAAGATTGGATATTCGCGATTCAAAAATGGATCATTTGATTGAAGATGTTTCTGAGATAAAAAGTGATGTCTCTGACTTGAAAATTGATGTTGCCGAGTTAAAAACTGATGTCTCTGACTTGAAAATTGACGTTTCCGAGTTGAAAACTGATGTCTCTGGCTTAAAAAGTGATGTTGCCGAGTTGAAAACTGATGTCTCTGACTTAACAGAAACTCAACAGAGGCAAGATGAGATGCTTGAAAAATTAGTCAAAGGCCAAGAAAAGCAAAATTTAATTTTAAAATCATTAGCCCTTAGGTCCATTGAACAGGAAACAGAAATAGATGCTTTAAAGTTCATCACATCCAAATAAATTCATCTGCGTTTTTTCTCCAATAGAAATGGACGACTTTTAACTACGTAACACCTCATTTAGACTACCTTAGTTTTCATTTTTTTAATATCGTACAGTGTCTGTCTCCAACACACTGTATTCGGACAGGCACTTATATTCTTCCCACCATTGAGTCCTCTATTTTATGCACAATTCCTTTAACTCCAAAGAATCACTATAATCAATTCCTCATTTAACTTAACCAACAGAACCATCGCCATGATTGCATCCAACAAATCAATATAAATGAAGCATTCTACTCAGATTAATCCTTATGAAGATCATAGCATAAAACCAAGTGAGGAAAACAACAGATCTTTTCCTTACTTGGTTTTATAAAAAAACTACCGGGTCTGTCTCTATCTTACAATTTAAAATGGCCGACTAATTGATTGAGTTTCTCTGCCAATTTGGCTAGTTGTTCAGAGCTCTCAGCTACCTCTTCCATCGCGCCACTTGTTTCTTCTGTGGAGGCTGAAGTCTGTTCAATCCCAGCGGCTGATTGTTCGGATATAGCAGCAATCTCTTCAACTGAAGTGTTCATTTGCTGTGTATCCTCAGCGATATTCGCGAGATTGGTAGATACAATGCCAACAGTTTGAACCATCGTTTTCATGGCATCACTTATTTGATCAAGCATTCCATCTGTTGCTTGAATTTGAGTTGTCCCTTTTTCTACCTCTGTAAAACCAGCCTGCAATGAACTGGTAACTAAGGATGTTTCATTTTGGATTCCATTTACAATTTTGTCGATATCTTTTAATGAGATGGCTACCTGCTCTGCCAATTTTCGCACTTCGTCAGCTACAACCGCAAAGCCTTTTCCATGTTCCCCTGCCCTTGCTGCTTCAATCGCGGCATTTAGGGCAAGCAAATTAGTTTGCTCAGCAATATCTTTAATAACAGAAACAAGCTTCGAAATATCTTTCGATTGATGATCTAACACTTGGACTTTTTTCACGGATTCTAAGACAATTTGATGAATACTTTCCATTTGCTGACTGGATGCTTTCATTAATTGACTGCCTTCTGCAGTTATTTGCAGAACATCCTTTGACTTTGCTTGGATTTGCATTCCTTCTTTATTCGCTTCCTCCACTTTATTTGTAAGAGAGATCATCGCTGATGAAACCTCACTTGTGCTTGTTGCTTGTATCTCTGCACCTGAGGCTAATTCTTGCATCGTTGAAACGACTTGTTCTGAGCTTGTTTTTACTTCAACCGCCGATTGAGTTAATTCCTCACTATGACTGGAAAGTACCTCCGATGTATCGGATACATTTTTAATCATATCCTTGAGACGATCTTGTAGATGATTCATCGCGCTGGCTAATTTCCCCGTTTCATCTTTTGTTTTAATATTTAATGGTTTTCTTGTTAAATCACCTTCAGCCAAAGCATTCATTTGATCAGTCACTTTTGACAGGGGCCCCACAATTCTCTTTGCCAAAAATAATATAACCATTCCTCCAATAACCATAGTTATACTATTGACAATGATAATAAGGACAAGGATTTCGTTAGCAGGCTGATTGAAGTCTTCCATATAAGCGCCTGCACTGATTACCCAATTCCAGTTAGAATCCATTTTAGAATAAACAACCTTCTCACCTATTTTATCTTGATCACTTGGAAGTGAATAATAGTAATATGTATAGCCTCCACCGCGCTTACCTTTTTCAAGATATTCTTGTACAAATTTCTTGCCATTTGCATCTTCCAAATCTAAAGTATTTTGCCCCTCAACGCTGGGATTTGCAACAGCTACTCCATTTTGATCACTGGCAAACATATACCCATTCTCTCCTAAATCCACATTGTTATTGATCGGGCGAGTACCATCAGCATTCATTTCTCCCAACATTGCAATTTTCACACGATCTTGTGCTTCCTCCAAGAGAAGATTTCCATCTTCCACTTCCTTATTTAATGTCTCAATCAATGCAATTGTTTGTTCTACACTATTTTTTAGATTCGTTTTTCCTAATTCATCGAGACTGCGTGCACTTTTTTGATAATTTAGGTACCCAAGTATGGACATTGGGATGATTAAGAGAAGAAATATAGTAATGATTAGTTTCGACTTAATCGATCGAAACTGTACGAGTGATGTTAACTTCATTTTAGTCCCCTTCTACTGCTTGATTTTAATTTATAACAATTGAATCTATTGATCAAACGACTTTGACATGAACTCCTAAAATCGCTCTACTAATTTATCGGTAGGAATGTTTATTTTCTTAATGAAATAAATTGCGTTGGAAAATATAATTTTTGAAAAGTTAGGTCCTTTTACCCACCCACACAAAAAAAGCGATGATGACCCTATAATCACCATCGCTTCAATATTTTATTCTCAAGGACTTATTTTATGTTTGTTAATCCGTACTATAAGTGCCTCTTAGTTTCAAGATCATTTCAGCTTCTTTTGTCATTCAATGTCCGATAAATCGTTTCTGTATATGTAGTAATCGCTGCATCGTATTCTGGATAAGGGAATCCGAGATCATCGGCGACAAGCTTAGCGTATTTTCTAAATAACTGATAGCAAGTAAACAAGGATTGCCACATGTTTGGATAACCCTGTTGTGAGTATGTTGAGAGAAGCAATTCCCAATCTTCTTCAGGAAGGTACTGCTGAATAAATTTATAGTTTTTCCCCAGGCTGAAGTTGTAGCCATGCTTAAATCCAATTTGCCAGGACATCATTCTTAACAAGTTAGGCCGAGCAATTTCGTGTAGATGGTCAATGGCAAACAGGATTTCTTTTCTAGCTAATCCCTTTACCACATAAGTAGCAACCATCCAAAATTCATTACAGCAATCTTCGAATTCCCTTGCCGTTGGTTGTTTCATCCAATATTGCTGATCATCCGCCTGTATGTCTTGTTTGACTAGCGAATCTTTATCCAAAAGGATTTCTACCAGCCCATCACTTTTTGAAAAATAGTCCTCGACTTCCTCTAAAGGAATTAGCGTCAGGTCTACTTTGTGTCCGTCTGCAAATATCATAAGATAGGAAAACCAGTTTCCTAGTTCTGGCGGAAAAAGCTCCATATCTTCAGGTTTCTGCATAATTAATCGCCTTCCAAATTGATCCAACCAATCGTCACTTTCTGTAAAAGATTCAAGATCTGTCACAAAAAAGGAAAGATCAAAATCTTGAAATGAATCACGGGGAATATTTGAATTAGTGCGTGATCCTTCTAAGGTAACGAGGCGAATGCGGGGATCGTTCTTTGCGAACCCCATTAGTGTCTCCATTAATTCAGCTTCACTTCTCATTTTCCAACCCTCCAGTTTTTCTTTTCACTATGATTCTTCCTTTTTTAGCCCATCATCCACTTTTTAGAATTTATAGTAAATGAACCCATTTCATAATAGAAAATGTAGTATTAAAATCCGAATAATGTTGATTTCCGCTCCAGTCGGGCGCTTTCCGCGGGCTTTGCTTCAGTCTCCTCACCTCTATCGCGTCTGTGGGCCTTTCGCTAAAGCTATTCCCGCAGGAGTCGCCGACTTCCACTCTAATCAACCGAATGGGAGATGTACATTGACTCAAATGATTGGATCGTAAGTTAAGTGCTCCAAATGAAAAATATCCCCAGATTCATATTGTGCGAGAGTTTCTTCAAAAATCTGCTGATATTCAAGCCTTCGTTGACCATTAGAAGATCGCTCTGGTTCTTTAAACAACTCTGAAGTCAGCTCAACCATAGTTTTATGAACTTTTATATTGATAATTGCCTCTACTCATAATTTTAGCATAGTTATTTCCTCTTGACTTTTGGGTGGAAATTTAATGCAACGCTAGTGTTAGTATCTATATTATAATGAACTATGGATAAAACAAAAACATATACAAGTTTTATAGAGAAAGGAAAGTGACATGCTTGAATGTAAATGACCAAGCAGCAATTCAGTTTGAATCCGTAAATTACATCATTGATGATGTACAAATTCTTAAAAATATTACTGGAGATTTTTATAAAGGAAAGATCACTACTTTAGTAGGTCCATCGGGAGCTGGAAAAACGACCTTATTCCGTTTATGCAACGCAATGAAATCGCCAAGTTCAGGTGATATATATATTCATGAAAAACCTCTTAATGATTACGACCAAGTGGAACTGCGCCGCAATGTCGGAATTGCATTGCAAAATGCACCGATGATTTATGGGAGTGTTCGAAAAAACCTGGCTCTGCCCACTACACTCCAAGGCAATGTTATGGCCGAGGAAGAAGCAAAGCGATTCATGCATATCGTGGGATTACCAAATGAGCTTTTAGATCGAAACAGTAAGGATTTATCGGGCGGGCAGCGTCAAAAACTATCCATTGCCCGTACCCTTGTTAATCGTCCCAAGATATTATTATTAGATGAAATTACTTCCTCTCTCGATCGTGTTTCACAAGAGGATATTGAAAAGCTGATCAAACGGATTAATCAGGAATACGGGACAACCATTATTTGGATCACCCATAATCTGAGACAAGCTTTAACGGTTGGAGATTACACTTGGGTGATGATGGATGGACAATTAATGGAAACAGGGGAAAGCAGTCTATTAAATGCCCCCAAAAACGATAGGGTGAAACAGTTTGTAAAGGGGGAAGTAAAATGAGTTTTCTTGCATTAGCAATGACACTTGCTTTTGTCATCATTCCGCTTATTTTATCAAAAACATTTAAATTAGGGCTGGAAAAAGATACATTGATTGCTACCGTACGCTCGATCGTTCAATTACTTGTAGTCGGATATCTCCTCCAGTTTGTCTTTGATTCAGAACATATTCTTTATATTTTATTGATGATCGCCCTAATGATCGTGGCAGCCGCACTAAACGCCAGAAAAAAAGGGGCATCGATACGAGGAATCACTTGGAAATTGGTTGTCACTTTTAGTTTTGTTGAACTATTGACCCAAGGTATTTTGTTAGGTTTGAATATTACTCCCCCGACTGCTCAATATATTATTCCCATTAGTGGAATGGTGATTGGTAACTCCATGGTATTGGGAATCCTTTTCCTGAATAGATTCACCGCGGAAATGGCCACCCGTCAGGAGGAAACAGAACTGATCTTATCGCTAGGCGGCACGCCAAAACAAGCAATTCACAGACAATTGCTTACATCTATTCAAGCAAGCACGATTCCTACTATCGAAAGTCAAAAAACAATTGGGCTGGTGCAGCTTCCTGGTATGATGAGCGGGCAAATCATTGCGGGTGCTGATCCTGTCCAAGCTGTGATGTTCCAATTGCTCATTCTTTTTCTGCTTCTTACGACAGCAGTGATAACCAGCATTTTGCTTGGCTATTTATCCTACCCCACTCTTTTTAATAAACGGATGCAGTTTTTGGATGGTCAGCTTCAAGATAATAGCTAAATTCAATCACTATTCAGTGGGGATTTTTCATCCCCGCTGTTTCTTTATCTCCATCTTCGCTTTCCAATACAATCAAAGATTAACTCGTTTTTTTCCTCGATAAAGTGAAACATCATTCAGTGGTTTTTTCATCCCCCACTTACAATTCTCGTTTTCACCTCGAATTCTTGAAGTGGAGGCTTACTGCCAGTTAATTCGGGATAAACAAAAAAACTTCATCCTATTTAATAATAATTTAAGAATTCCATAAGAAGTCATTTAGAATTGCCGCGTATGATGGTTACAGATCAAACCTAGGAGGCAATTCGTATGAAAGCAAATCAGAAGAGAGTTCACGTTGGACGAATAATTTATTTTATTTTAGCAATTCTTTTTACCTTATGTATCTTAGTACAATTGTATCTAGCTGGAATGGCCATCTTTATAAATCCAGCAGCTTGGTTGAAGCATATGATGTTTGTTCATTTATTTGGCTTTAATCTGCCGATCTTCATGCTGATCTTTGCTTTTATCGGAGCTCTGCCACGTTGGGCATACTGGCAGCTTTTTGGAATATTAGTTTCGATATTCCTTATGTACTTTACCGCCAATATGCGAACCGCCTTCCCTTGGGTCGGTCCTCTGCATGTTGTGGTCGCCATTTCACTATTCGGGCTATCGTGTTTGATTGTAATCAAAGCATGGAATTTACTCTTTCATAAAAATAATAAGGAAGGAAAGATTGGAAAATGAGACTACTTTTAGCAGTAATTGTTGGACTAATCGGAGGGTTTATCATTGGCATCGCCTTTTCTAGCTTTATTGGCATACTAGGCATGATGGTGTGGAATGAACCAATGGGAATCAAATTTCTTCCCTATTTCACCTCACTCCTATGCGCCATTGCCGTACCAATAATCGATCACAAAAAACAGAGTCAGCACAATAAGTAATACTGGTACTGCCCTGTTTTTTAAACATCAGTATATTATAATAAAGTTAAACTTCATTCAGTAGGGATTTTTATCATCCCCTAGGACTGAACCAATCGGGTATTTACTGGCAGTTGTCCCCCACTCGTTTTCACCTCGAATTCTTGAAGTTGGGGTCTCACTGCCAGTTAAATCAGGATAAATCATACAACAAATTTCAGGGTAGGTGAGGGACTTGTCAATCAAGAAACGGTTAGTTCTATCCAATATCGGGATGACTGTAATTCCAATCATTGGTTTCTTCTTAGTTGAAATCATATTGGGCTATGTATTGTTTGTTCTGTTTAATGGCGAGCCCGATGGAGCTGATTTATCTTTATTTTTAAGTATTCGAATGATCGCCATAATGCTAGTCCTCATCATTACCAATGGATTATTATCGTATTATATGTCAAAAAGTATTATTAAGCCTATTCAGAAATTATCTCTTGCTGCCAAGAAAATTAGTGAAGATAATTTAGATTTTCAGATAGAATCCGATAAAAAAGATGAACTTGGCGAGTTGACGAACACATTTGAATTAATGCGTTGCAAGCTCAAAGAAGCGCGGGAATCTCAATTGCAATATGAACAAAATCGTCAAGAATTGATTGCCAGTATTTCTCATGATTTGAAAACACCTTTAACCTCCATAAAAGGGTATGTGAAGGGAATTCAAGATGGTGTCGCCAATACCCCTGAGAAATTAGAGCGTTATATGGACACCATTTATAAAACAGCAAATGATATGGATGGACTGATTGATGAATTATTTTTATATTCGAAGTTGGATGTGAAACAATTACCCTTCCATTTCGAGCAAGTGGATTTATATGATTTCTTTGCTGATTTTATTGAAGAGTTGACTTTTACCTTGGAGAAAGAACAAGGAACAGCTATTCTTTCGGCTAACAGTGACGATTCCTATCTCGTAAAAGCAGATCGAGAAAAATTGAAACGTGTTGTCACCAATCTCATTCAAAATAGCCTGAAATACATGGACAAACAGAAAAAGATCATTGTTCAGCTTACATCTGGTAACGAAGATGTCCTTGTCGAAATAAAAGATAATGGAATTGGGATAAGCAATAAGGATCTTCCCTATATTTTTGAAAGCTTTTATCGTACCGATGCTTCAAGGAACTCCTCCACTGGTGGTAGTGGATTGGGGTTATCAATTGCGAAAAAAATAATTGAAGCCCACGAAGGAGAGATCTGGGCGGATAGTGAATTAGGAAAGGGAACAAGTATCTATTTCAAATTGAAAAAAGGGGATATACATGCAGAAGATATTAATCATTGAAGATGAACAAAATATTGCCGAATTGCAGCGTGATTATCTGGAAGTGAATGGCTTTGCAAGCGATATTGCGACAACGGGTGAAAAGGGATTAGATCTTGCCAGAACCAACACTTATCACCTCATTCTCTTAGATTTAATGCTTCCTGGTATCGATGGATTTGCATTGTGCCAGAAATTGCGCCAAATATTGGATATCCCCATCCTTATGGTCACGGCTAGAAAAGAAGATATAGACAAGATCCGTGGATTTGATCGGGGTGCTGATGATTATATTGTCAAGCCCTTTAATCCAAATGAATTGGTAGCAAGAGTGAAGGCACACCTTTCGCGTTATGATCGTTTAATCAATCGGGAATCGAAATTACATGATATCCAGATTAATGGCTTAACGATTGAAAGCGACTCACGGCAAGTATTTCTCCATGGTGAAGAACGAATTTTTACAGCAAAGGAATTTGATTTACTCAAATTCTTAGCAACCCATCCAAATATTGTTTTTACAAAAGAACAGTTAATGGAACGGATTTGGGGGTATGATGCAGTGGGTGATCTCACAACAGTCACCGTACACATCCGAAAAATTCGTGAGAAAATAGAAGAAGATCCTTCGACCCCTCAATTTATCGAAACTATCTGGGGTGTGGGCTATCGATTTAAAAAATAAGGCTGGAACAAAATATATTCCCCAAAAACGCATTTACCCCGTTTCGGAAATATACTTCGCTTTCCGTGGGCGAGTGGGCAGCCTTCTCAGCTTTTGAGCTGCCCCGCTCTTCCATTACAAAAAAATGATTTCTTTAATCCAAACAAACCTTTTGCCTTATATAACTGCTATAATGTTTTTTAGGAGGTGTATTTCGTGGATGATAAAAGTCTCTCGAAGAAGCTTGATGATACATTGAAAAAATGGGATTACAATGGGACAGTATATGTTACACATAATGGTATTAAATTATTTGAAGGCGCTTACGGAATGGCTGATTTCGAAGAAAATATTGCAAATGAGATGGATTCAACATTTTCTATAGCCTCCATTACCAAACAGTTTACTGCTGCTTGCATAATGCTCTTATATGAGAAAAATATGTTGGATATTGAGGATACACTGGACAAGTTTTTACCAGAATATTCACACGCAAAAAAAATAACAATACGTCAGCTTATGAACATGGCATCTGGGATTCCCGACTATGTAAACGATGTTATAGAGGAACGGATGCATGAAGAAAAAAAGACTACAACACTCTCCCCTCGTGATTTCTATATATATAGCGAACAGAGCTCAGCGGAATATTTTACAACGATGAGTGTTTTATCTCTCGTAAACGAATTGCCACTGCAGTTTACGCCTGGAGAAAAAATGCAATACTCCAATACTAACTATTTCTTTTTAGATAGAGTAATCAAACGTATCAGCGGTATATCCACCGGCGAATTTATGAAAGAATACATCTTCAAGCCTTTGGGTATGACCCATACTTGTGTTGGATCACAGCACTCTACAGCAGTTAGCTACGATTATTTCGAAGGGGAAAGAGTGTGGCTTGGACGAGGCAAACTTTCTGCAGGTGATGGAAGTATTGTTACTACAGCAGAGGATTTATCACTGTGGCTTAATGCGGTATTGGATGGGCGAATACTGAAAGAAAGTAGCTGGCAGCTGGTCTTTGAAATGTTTAATCATTCATATGGCTTTGGTTGGCAAATGGACGGGATTTGGTATCATCACGATGGTGGGAATTTAGGGTATCAGTCCTATGTCTATATATCTTTTGAAAAGAAGTTGGCCATTGCAATGACTGCCAATATCCCAGGCGGAGGTCGTGCAGGTGAATCGATTTTTTATAAATTTCAAGTAAAGGCACCGACAACAGGTCAAGTTAGAATGAAACTTGGTCAGATGAACTCAGGGGCTGCATTCAATCTGTACACAATTGACATTTACGATGATTCAACAAAAACGCTCCTTGCCTCCATCGGCAGGAATTCTGTGTTGGAAGAAAAAGTTCTCTGGGCTCTTAAAAATGAAGGGGAGAATGCTGAAGCAGAGACATTTAGTGTAAATGAAGAGCACATCTATTCCTTAGATTTAAAGCAAGTACTTGGTGAAAAATTCTCATCAGATGCTACCTATCGTATAGAGGCCAGCGTAAGTTCGACTGAATATACCATTGTTAATGCCAGCTATCAATCAGATCAAGATAAAGTGTGGGTTGAGGCTATGGGTATTTATATCGGGGCTGACTTAATAGAAGAAAAACTCCCAAAAATTCTGCAAGAGGAATTCACTTTTTCAAACACTAGTATTTAATAATAGCAGATTCATTATCCCATCAAAAACCTACAATTCCTTATAATACCAAGGTCTTGTAGGTTTTTGATTTTAGTTTCAGTATATATATTAGCTGTTAAGTGACTTATACATAGCATCCAAAAGACGAGAGGTATTGTCACATTTGTATTCCCAGAACATGATACCGCCAAGTCCTTCACGACTTGTATATGTACATTTGTGTTGAATCGATTCTTCGTCATCATAGGTAATAAAGGTACTCCCATCAAAAAGATATGGTGCCTTAGCTTCGTCATCCCAAAAACGAGTAAATCCATTCACGTTTATATAATCAGCTGATAGTTGAGTAAAGTCTGGGCCATATCCCCCTGATCCTGTTGTCATTTGATGCAGTCCGTTATTTTTATCAGGTACATCCTTCCACATACGAGAATAAAATGCAGCCCCAATTACAATTTTTTCCCGTGGAACGCCCGCCTGCATAAATAAATGAACAGATTGCTGTACACTAATTCTGAAAAGATCTCCAGTTGGCGTATATAAATTCGTATGATGCCCTGTTAACGTTTGGAAGCCCCCACGCATGTCATATGTCATTAGCTGAACATAATCTAAATACTTTTGGACTTCCCTCATCTCAGTTCCATCGATGTAATACTGATCAGCCCCCGCTGCAATCGTCAGTAGATAATATTTTCCTTTTTCTTGCTCGAGATCATTTAATGCCTCACGAATCCCTTTCAATAAATACGTAAAGTTTTCTTTATCAGCTGGTGAGGAATGAATGCCTGCTTCCCCATAACAAGGATATTCCCAGTCAAGATCAATTCCATCAAAATCATGTTCCTTGAGGATTTGAACAGCGCTTTCAGCCATAAGCCTTCTTCCATCAGCAGTGGAAGCTGCTTCTGAAAACCCTCCAGCACTCCATCCACCAACAGACAGTAATATGGTGAGATTCGGATTGATAGTCTTTAATTCTGCAAGACGGTCTAGATTTTTCAAATGATCAATTCGAATTTCATCTTTTATAACATGACCAAACGCTACATTTAAATGAGTTAATTTTAAAGCGTCTTCAGTATCGATGCTAGACAAAGAACCGTCTCCAGCATACCCCACTATTTTATATTTTTTCTCCATTTGAATTCCCCTTCCATCATTTTGTGTTTGAATCTAAGGTGCGAATTTTAATATTGCGGAATTCAGCATAGCCGCCATGATCTTGTAATCCGATATGGCCTAAACGTGGACGATCACGCCAAGCATATGTAAACTTATTATCTGTTCCGTCCGGATTTTTCCCGGCAACAGACCATTGGTCAATATCCGCTTCAACAACCATTGTGCCATTTAATGTAAGCTGGATCAGATTACGGTCACACTTAATTATCACTTCATTCCATTCCCCGGCTTGATGAACCGCATTCGAAGTAGGTGCGACAAGATCGTATAGTGCACCTGAGCTATTCTTGACCATCTCCTTCTGATCGAAGGTATCCCAAATCTGCATCTCTAGACCAGTATTCACAGGGTCCTCCAGATCCGTCCATCTAAAAAAAACACCACTGTTGACACCAGGTTCTGTTCGATATTCTAATTGCAAAATAAAATCCTCAAACTGGTCAGTCGTATACAAATAACCATTCGTCTCTCCCTTACAAATGATCAATCCATTGTGCGCCAGCCAACCTTCTGGATCACTGGTTGCAGCCCAGCCGTTTAATGTTTGGCCATCAAACAATAAGCTGTATCCTTGTTTTTTTTCTGCTTCACTTAAACTATTCAAACTAATTCCTCCTATTTTATATCCTCGGAAGAACCTTCACCATCTAAGTCACATTTTCCTGCTTATTTGATTAAAAAGATCCTGTAAATTTCTTCGTTGGCTTTTTCTCCCATTGAGGAAGAAAGTACTTTTCAGGGGCGACACTAATTCAAGAATCATCTATAGGGCGAGGAAGGATAAATTACAAACAACTCGTCACCCCATTTTTGAAAGATTACATTAAGTATAACTAATAATCTGACCATTTTGAATAAGAAACTTCATTTCAAGCATATAAAAGAAGCAGACTAAGTCGTTATATAAATTAGTCTGCTTCTGCATGCTATATTCCCTTCTCTTTCAAATTCACAACCGGCATTCTATGACTGAATGTACAAGTCTATTTCGTTTCCCTCCACTTTAAATCTTTTCATATCTGGTTTCCGGTCAAAATGTATTTCATTCAAGATTAGATTGTTATGCACAAATTCATCATATTCCATCAGTACTTTTTCCAATTGCGAGTCTGTCTGCACAAATAGGTCTACGCGTAAATCAACAGGAAGCTCCAGTTCTTTCCGATATGTTTGAACAGCCCGAATAAATTCCCTGACCAACCCTTCCTCTTTTAATTCTTGTGTTAATCGTGTATCTAATAGGACAATGAATTGACTTCCTTCACCTAATTCAAAACCACCTCTTCCCTTTTTCTCGATGTTTACATCAGCTGTTGTTAAAGTGACAGTTTCACCAGATTGCAGTATGAATGAGATTTCTTTTTCTTTGAGTAATTTTGCCTTTTCGGCCTCTTGCAACTCACTAACTTTGTTTTTCACTTCACCAATTGCTTTGCCAAATTTTGGTCCAGCGACAGCAAAATTTAATTTTAGATCAAACTGGATTATACCTTGATCATCAGCTCGAAATTCTATTTCTTTTATATTGACTTCTTCTTTTATAATGGACGAATAACGTTGGAGCCCAGTTAAAGGAACTGCCTCTTGTGGCACCACCAGCAATTTCGCTAATGGTTGCTTTGTTTTGATTCCCACTTCATTACGAAGCGATCTAGTCAGCTCTACGATTTGTAAAACCGCAGCCATTTCCTGTTCTAATTGTTCGTTTATAAGATTTTCATCTGCTTGTGGATAATCTGATAAATGTACGCTGTCACCAACTAAATTGGAGTAGATATCTTCTGTCACAAACGGTGTATATGGTGCCATTAGTTGGCTGAGCTTTGTTAAAACACTAAATAAAGTGCTGAAGGCCGCTCTTTTATCTTCAGTCATTCCACTGCTCCAAAAACGTTGTCTGGATCGTCGTACATACCAATTGCTAAGATCATCGAGAAACAATGAAATCGATCTTGCCCCTTTCGTGATATCGTAATCCTCTAAGCTTTGTCTCACTTCGCTGATCACCGTGTGTAATCGCGACAAAATCCAATCATCAAGCATCGTGCGACTTCCACCCAAGTCACTTGCAGGTTTAAAGTGGTCGATTTCCGCATACAGTGAATAAAAGGAATACACATTTTGGAGTGTATCTACCACTTTTGATTTTGCATGACTAACTGTTTTTTTGGAAAAGCGTTTATTATGCCATGGTGAACTATCCGCTAACAATGCCCATCTTAACGAATCCGCACCAAACTCATTGATCAGTTCCACAGGATTTAAAGCATTCCCCTTACTCTTGGACATTTTTTGTCCATTTTCATCTAAAATATGCCCTAAAGAAAGAGCTCGTTTATAGGGTGATTGCCCTGTAAATAAAGTAGATACAGCTAATAAACTGTAGAACCAGCCTCTTGTTTGGTCGACCCCTTCAATCACAACATCAGCAGGAAATTGCTTTTTAAATAAATCCTTATTTTCAAATGGATAATGGTATTGAGCAAATGGCATTGATCCACTATCAAACCATACATCAATTACTTCACTTGTTCTATGCATTTTGCCACCACAGGAACAAGTAAATTGCACTTGATCCATATACGGTTTATGCAATTCGATGTTTTCTGGAAGCTCGTGTGTGGAAAACTCTCTTAATTCCTTCACGGAATGCGGAGCTTTTTCTTGCCCGCATTCTTGACAAATCCATACATTCAATGGAGTACCCCAATATCTATTTCTACCGATATTCCAATCCACCATATTTTCTAAAAAGTTTCCAAACCTACCATCCTTCATATGAGCAGGAAACCACTCAACCCCCTGATTATTGGATTGCATGTTTTCTTTGACAGCTGTAGTCTTAATAAACCAGCCTTCCATTGCATAATAAAGAAGTGGACTGTCACACCGCCAACAATGGGGATAACTATGTTCATATTTTTGTTTATCAAACAAGAGATTTTGTTTAGATAGCATCTTGATGATGTCCACATCACAATCTTTTACAAATCGGCCCGCAAGTGGTGTTACGTCTTCTTTATAACGGCCTTTCGTATCAACCACATTCACGTAATCAAACTGATTCTCCTGCACCGCCTTGTAATCGTCTTCCCCATGGGCAGGAGCAATATGCACAACCCCTGTTCCACTTGTCTCTGTCACAAAATCTGCACCGAGAACTTTATAACCATTTGCTACCGGCACATAATGGAATGGCGGCTCGTAAGCAAGACCGATTAAATCTTTTCCCTTCATCACATTGAGGATTTCATAATCCTCTTTCATTACTACTGGAGCCAGAGACTCTGCGAGAATAAATTGCTCTGTTCCTTGTCTCACTCGTACATAATTCATCTCTGGATTAACAGCCAAGGCTACATTCCCTGGCAATGTCCAAGGTGTTGTCGTCCATCCTAACAGATATTCATTCACTGTTCCTTTTAAACGAAATTTGGCAGTAGCGGATAAATCCGAAACATCCTTATATCCTTGGGCCACTTCATGGGAACTTAGAGATGTCTCACATTGAGGGCAATACGGCACAACCCGATGACCCTTATACAAATAACCTTTTTCATGGATCGTAGACAATATATTCCAGACAGATTCAATATAATCATTATTCAAAGTGATATACGGGTTCTCCATATCAACCCAATACCCAAGCGCTTCCGTAAACTGTTTCCATTCGTTTTCATAGGCAAAAACACTATCTTTACATTTCTGAATGAAATTCTCTATCCCGTACTGTTCAATTTGCTCCTTTCCGCGAATATTTAACTGTTTTTCAACCTCTAATTCAACAGGTAAACCATGCGTATCCCACCCCGCCTTTCTCAGCACCTGATACCCTGCCATGGTTTTGTATCTTGCGACAAAGTCCTTGATCGTGCGGCCAAGCGCATGCCCCGCATGTGGTAAGCCATTGGCCGTTGGCGGACCTTCATAAAAAACAAATGTGTCTTTTCCTTCACGATTGGCAATGGAACGCCCAAACGTCCCTGCTTTTTCCCATTCTTTCCGAATGCGTATTTCCATTTCGACATTGGCTTCTTTCACTTTGTTCACCTCATTTTTATAAGAAAAGCGCAAGCGCCTTGGTCAGCCCCGACAAGCAAATGTTCTGAAACAAGAAAAGTCCGGTTTTGACTTTTATTGGCTCAGGTTATAGTAGAACATCGGCTAAGTGCGCGCCGTCCTGGCGCAACGCCGATGAACTCACATCCTGTGAGCTTCTCGGGGCTAGGAGCTGGAGCTAGATCCTAAACAAAAAACTCGACCCCTATACGCAGAGATCGAGTTTATATCTAAATATATATAATCTTCTTGAAAAAAATAAAAAAACCTTAGTAGTGGTTTTTTATCTGTCCATACACTACGTACCATCATACGTGTCCTGGGTATCGGTAGAATGCCGTCAAAGTTTAAATGACTTTCAACTTTGCTTCTCGGAGAGGATTTTCATTACGGTCTTACCGTTGACTTTCAGCACTTCGTCAACTCTCTGTAGATAAGATAAACATAACTACTCTTTCTCGTCATCAAATTTATTATGAAATTATTGATAATCATAACGAAGCTTTATGTAAAAGTCAAATAGTTCTTGAATTGTTTTCTTAAAGGTTCATGCAAAAAGTTGCATCTGAATTTCAGGTGCAACTTTTCTCTTTTTTATTTGAACTGGGCAAAGGCTACTAAAGAACCCTGATCACAAGATGCAAAGCCGATCTTTTCATAAAAATGCCTTACATCCATTGCTTCTTCTGTCAACAAAAACTTTTTGGCGAACATGGTGATATTTTTGTAAAATCCGTTGCATCAGCTGGGTTGCAATCCCCTGGTTTTGATAAGCCTCTAATACAAGGATGTCCTGAATATAGAGGATCGTTAGCCCGTCCCCTACCACACGAACGAGTCCCACTAATTCATCACAATCCCAAACCGTTAGTACATCTAATGATTGAGATACAGCTTGTTGTAAAACAGCTAGATCTTGTGTATACGCGTACCATTGTACATCATTATACAACGCTTCTAATTGTTTAATCTGGATGTTTTTCTCATATTTAAAATGTAAGTTCATGTATGCTCCTCCTCAAATTTGTTTTAATTTGAAGAGTTATTCCACAATTTCTCCACTGTCTTATGCCTCCTTTCAGTAAATTTATATATTCCCCATCTGCTAGATGCCCTGAGATAGGAGACACTGATCTTGATTTCATTTATTGGCAGATACCTTTCCCCATACACTTTCAGCAATTTGAATCATATGTTTGATCTTATTCCATTGTTCCTCTTCTGTTAAAACATTTCCCTCCTCTGAGCTAGCAAATCCACATTGTGGGCTTATAGCTAAGTTTTCTAAGGGAATAAATTGACTTGCTTCTGTAATTTTTTCTTTTATTATCAAGGGATCTTCCAATTCCGGAAATTTAGATGTAATTAAACCAAGAACAATTTCAACATCTCGACGTTTTATATGTCTTAATGGCTCGAAACCGCCGCTGCGTTCATCATCATATTCTAAAAAGAATCCATCATAATGTAATCGATCAAAAATAGGTGTGACATACGCGTAATCACCATCTGTATGTAAGTGATTTGAGCGGAAGTTTCCACGGCACATATGGACAGTCGTTATTAAATCTTCTGGTTTATCCTGTAAAGCATCATTCGTTGTTTTAACGATTAGGTCTAAGATCTCGTCCTTACTTAATCCCGTCGAATCCATCATACGTTTGGTAAAGGTCGGATCGTTAAATGCAGTAAAAGTCGTGTCATCAATTTGTATATAACGACAACCCGCATCATATAAAGCACTCACCACTTCTCGATATGCAACACTTAAGTCATGAAACATATCGACTGGATTTGAATAGATTTCTTTCTCTCTTTCATTAATGGAACGATACATAATCACACTTGGTGCTGGAATGGCAAATTTTGCAACTTGTGTTCCATCGCCATACTTATCTACAGCTTTCTTCAAGAATTTGAAGTGTTCAATCATGTAATGATGGTTATTTTTAATTTTATCTGTGACAACAATGGTAATTGGTTTTGGTTTATTCCCACCACCAAATGTTGCTTTTCTCTCATTTTTAATTAATTCAATTCCTTCAAAACCCGAAAAGAAATCATGGTGCCAAATAATGCGTCTAAACTCACCATCAGTGATTGTTTTTAAGCCTGCCTCAATTTGTTTTTGTACAAGTTTTTCAATTTCACGATCTTCTACTTCTTGTAAGGAGGCTTTATCAATTTCCCCTTTTGCAAAAGCTGCTCTTGCTTGTTTGATAGATTCCGTTCTTAAAAAGCTCCCTACATGGTCACCTTTCAAGGGTAATTTGTTTGTCATCAATAGCCATTCTCCCTTCCCCTAAAGCAAGAAGAGCAGTAGTTTCCGTCCACGATACTCTCCTTATTCGATGCAGGTTAAGTATAACATTGCTTAACCAATATTGTTCAAGATCTAAACTCTATACATTGCTATAACCTAAAACTATAGACCGTTCGTGAACATGTCTGCTAACATAAAACTGATTTTGATAAACACTTAATTCGACGCTAGCACACAGATGCAGTTGAATCTTAATATCTGACCAAAGTAATTGCAAATACAAACAGTTGAATAAAATGATGAGCATATTGGGTTTGCTTACTGGAGAAGAGATCCCATCTGAACGAATTACAAGTTTACTTGGGAGAATCGCTTTCGTCCCACCTGTTACTTAAAAAAGGGAAGATTCTCAGCTATTACATTCTCTATCTTCTGACCGTGAGCTTCAGTAAGTTCAGCAAGCCAGTTTTTTCCTTCCTCCGTCCCATTAAGAATGCTTTTCACCATTTGCGGATTGATTATTTGATTTGGTAAAAACAAGATTGAATTCACAGCCCAATACAATGAAAATAGCTCGAAGTCACCTTGTGTTGTTACCTGTTTGAGATATAAGTCAAAATACTTCTGAGCAAAAGGAATTCCTTTCAATGGCCGGCCTTCATATTCTACACCCGGCCATTTTAAATCAGCGACCGCGTTCAGCCACCAGGTGGGTTCAATCACTTCCTGCAATTTTTGAAGTACACTAAGCTCAAACGCCGGTTGAGGGTTGACGCGTTGATCCTGCAAGCAGGATTCCAGCGCTTCTACTTCGACAGCAGCCATTGTCATCCCTTGCCCATAAATAGGATCAAAATTGCATAATGCATCTCCAAGGACCAACAATCCAGACGGCCAATGTGGCATTTGCTCAAAACGATTACGAAATAATTCCTTTATCCGATACCCTCTAGGTGTTGTAATCGGTTCAAGCTTTTTCCAAATAGCAGTGACAATAGGATCTTTGAGATTCGCAACTGCCTGTTCATATTCTTCGGCATCCGTAGTTGGATAGTTACCACCCGCATTCCAAAGTAACATCTCTGCAATATTATTTTCAATCATGGCAAAGATCCCGGTATTTTCGCTTCTAACAGATTCTCCTTCTACATGAATAAGTGCCCATTTCTCAGCTAAATCAGATGGAATCTTATAATGACGGGTGCTATATCCAAGAGAGACTTTTAAAACATCTGGTTTTGGTATGACTTTTCCCAAGCCCTGAAGCCATTTTGCCAGTTTGGATTGTCGTCCACTTGTATCTACTACCATATCAGCTGTAATTACTTTCTCTTGATTAGACTGTCCTCGTTCTTTTACACAAATACCGGTAACGATTGTCTGCTCCTGATTCGTTTGTAAACCGATAACACTTTGTTTAGGTAGAAAACGAACATGCGAAATTTCCTTTATACGTCGACGTAATCCCCACTCTAGTAAAGCCCTACTACACATAACATCTTTTTCGCTGTTTGATGCACTCAAAATTCCATATGGATTGATAAATCGAAAGCTCTTGTTCTGTGATGTAGCCGCCCCTTGTGCAAGTAGATCATCGTTAAGACCTGGAAAGAGCTCCTCAATAATCATTTTCCCACGAGGTGTTAAACGATGCGGCTGAAATCCTTGCGGAACACCTGAACGATTTTCAGGCTTTTCAGGAAAATCATCTCTATCCACAATCAGCACCTCGTCATAATAATCTGAAAGCACTTTGGCCGCTAACAATCCCCCAATGCCCCCGCCAATAATAATTGCCCGTTCCGTGTTCCCTTTTGCAAGTGCAAAATTTGTATTTGTCATGATATCCCTCCCTTGAAATAAAAAACATATAACCAGATGGAGTAATCCTCCTTTAACTGAATATACCATATACTGTTTATTGCATACACAGTATATATCGTATACAATATTTTTGCAACAATACATTTAGCCATTTTTTGAAAAAAAAAAGGAATTTGTATCATAAAATCCTCTATTTAAAACATTTACCTTACCCAAATCACTGGATTGGAACGATATATTAAATTACGACTTTTTTTCTTTATTCGAAGACGTCAAAGGAATCAGTAAACACTGGAGGGAAAAACATGAAAGAAAAGATGGATGAGGGATTACCACGTGGTGTCGCACTTAGCTGGGGGCTTGGGAAACAACCGAAGAGAGGACCAAAAAGAGAATTGAGTATCGAGCAGATTGTGGAAGCCGCAATGGCGATTGCCGATAAAGAGGGATTATTGGCCGTATCTATGAATCGAGTCGCAACATCACTTGGTTTCACATCAATGTCGCTTTATCGATATATACCGAGTAAAGATGACTTACTGCTTCTTATGCAGGATGCGGCATGTGATATTCCAAACTCACTGAAAAAAAAGGATATAGATTGGCGAAAAAATCTTCGCAACTTCTTTCACGCGATCGTTGGGGTATACATAAAGCATCCATGGTTTGGTGATATTCCAATTTCAGGTGTTCCTAACACACCAAATAATCTTAAAGCTGTAGATTGGGCCCTTGGTGGCCTTCGCAACCTTCCCCTCAATGATCATGAGAAGATGGCCATTATATTGTTAATCAGTAATTATGCTCGCGGGTGTGGTATGATTCAACGGGATATGACCCAGGCAATTCAGGCAGGAGCCAGCCCCAGTACGCTTAGTGGCCAAGAATATAGCAGTGCACTTAAACAATTGGTTACAAGCGAACACTTCCCAAATTTGCAGCCCATCATTGCATCTGGGGTCTATACAGACGAGAACAATGAAAATAACAATGTTGGGAATGATCTTGATTTTGGGTTAGAACGGATATTAGATGGAATTGAGCACTATCTTCAATTAAAAGGGGAAAAGTCAAAAAATGAATAAAGTGAAACTTCATTCATTTGGGGTTTTATTGCCAGTTAATTCGGGATAAATGGGACTGTCCTCATAGACATCAAGCTACTCTGAAAAATAATTAGACGGCTTAATAACGCCATTTTGTGTTAAGCCGCCTTTCCTCTCTCTCGCAACTATATAGCAACCAAAAAGATTATAAGCAATCGGGTAAATAATATTTATACATTTCGATGGGATCATTGTGTTTTTTTAAAACAGCAATCGTTTCTGGATGAGGACTTGTATAAATATGAGGGTAGTCCTTTTCTCCAAACTCCTTTCGAACCGGAAAAGCTAATTTCTCTTCTGCAATTGAAAACTGGGACTGAATCCCCTTTTTATTTCCACGTGCATCTAATCTCACCCATTTCTTAAGTGATCGGAAATA
The DNA here is from genome assembly GCF_018333015.1 of Bacillus sp. J14TS2. Classification (NCBI taxonomy): domain Bacteria; kingdom Bacillati; phylum Bacillota; class Bacilli; order Caryophanales; family Bacillaceae; genus Bacillus; species Bacillus sp. J14TS2. Next base: position 44,436 of record NZ_BORE01000010.1, read on the forward strand.
AACCACATTTACGGCATGGATACAATACCCATCTTTAGGTGTATCAAATACTGTCAATCGTTGATAACAAAAACCGGCAGGGATGCCTTGAGAGCGTAATAAAGATGCTAATAAGTGCGATTTTGCATAACAAATCCCCTCCTTCTCAGCCAGTACCTCTGATGCCTTGCATGTAACTTTTTCACTTTGAATATCCCATGAATGTGAGATTTCATCACGAACAAAAGCAAATGCGATTTCCGCTTTTTCAATTTCAGTTTGTGAAGAATGGAAAAGCTCGTTTGCTTTTGTGCAAATAAGTGGATGAGAAAAGTCAACTTCAGCTGTTTCTAGTAAATAATCAGCTAATTTTTCAGATTCACAAACTAAATTCATGAAATTTACCATCCTTTTTTGAATAAAAATTAATTATTTTGTATCATTATACACTAAATGCAAAACAAATCTACTGTTCAATGAAATACCTTTATAAAAACTTCCATCCGAGCATTTACAAGTATAAAGGGACTTTTCCTATTTCAGTACTTCTTTTCCATAATTTAATAGATTTACTGGCTGAGGGCCGGCAATTCGATCAACGGAAATGGTTGCCTACAATAATTGCAATTAATTTATAAAGAATCAGCTACCCAACTATCTAACATTTCGATATTCATTTCTCCCTCAAACGATTTTATTACGTTCCCATCACGATCAATAAGAAAACTGGCTGGCATTCGATAAACATTGTAGATATCTTTTACAGAATTATTTTTATCTAGAGCAATTGGAAGATTAATATCAAGTGTCGTCATAAAGGGTTCTATTTGTACTTCAGACTGTCCCATATTTATAGCGACAACTTCAAAACCATCGTCTTTATACTGTTCATAAACCTTCTGTATAGCAGGCATTTCATCTTTACATGGCTTACACCAGGTTCCCCAAAAATTAACCAGCACAACATTTCCTTTAAGCTTGGATAATTCTACTGGGTCACCACCACCGATAGTTTCCAATTTAAAATTAGGCGCCGTTTCACCAAGCTCTACTCCCTCTGCCTCTTTTTTGAGTACACTATTATATAATGTAAATCCAATTAATAAAATTAGTATACTAAGAATAGTGGTCCGCATAAATAATCGTTTATTCTTTTTCAATTGTCCTCCCCCTCACTCCTAAAGTCTAAAATCCAGTAAATCCTCCAAAGAAAGGTGTTAGATAAGAGATGATGTTCGTCATCCAATCAAAATATAAAACAATCCCCATAACGATCATTAAATAGCCGGCAATTTTTAAAATGATTCCGTTGTGTTTTCTGATCCACTTTAATTTTCCAACAAAAAAGGAAAGAGCAAAGAAGGGAATGGAAAAACCTAGAGTATAAGCCGTCATATAAATCAAACCCGAACCTGGATTGGCTCCTGCTAGAAGAATCACTGACCCAAGAATCGGACCTGTACAAGGTGTCCAGCCGGCCGCAAATGCGATTCCAATAAGAAAGGTGCCCAATAAACCAGCAGGTCGGTTTTTAAATTCCATTTTATGATTGGACATTAGCCAAGTTGGTTTGATAATTCCAACGATCATCAATCCAAACAGAATAATAAAAATTGCCCCTATTTGCCTGATTAGGTTATGATAGTCTTTAAAAAATTGGCCAATAGCTGAAGCGGTAAAACCTAAAGCAATAAACACAACCGCAAACCCCAAAAGGAAAAATACTGTATGTAGCATGCTCCTTCTTTGGAGCATAGCATTTTCATTTGTGATTTCTCTTACCGACATGCCAGTGATATAAGAAAGGAAAGCAGGATATAATGGAAGCGTACAAGGAGAAATAAAACTAAGAAATCCTGCACCTAATGTAAGGAATATATTGATGTCATTCATTTGGATACAACAACTCCCTGTTTATGTTAATGAATTGTATGTGAAAGTTGATAATTTAATAGCGCTTACAATTATCCATTACAGAGCTAATACTCGCACTTAGAAAGTTATTCTGTATAACCTAAAACAATCCCAGTGATATCTTGATTTTTTATAACGCTCATTTTTCCACGCATCCAATCATCATCAATAAAATAATACTCATCACTGGCTAATTTTATTTGATCCATATCCGTATCAAAATATTCTTTCATTCCATTTTTATTGTATTGATTCTCGGCCTCATCCATCATCTCAAAATACTGAACCTTATCTCGGCCTAACCGATGAGCGTCCCCGTAAAAGGTATCCAACTTTTGATTATTAATATACACTTGACCTTTCATTATTTTGATCTTCTCACCTGGAAGGGCAACGATTCTAGAGATAGCTTTTTCTTCATTGACAGTATGAAAGAAAATAACATCTCCTCTAGAAATTTTAGCGCCTTTAACTTGCGGTTCAATAACGAGCGGTTTTTCAGTGTAATCGTGATTTCCTCGGTCCATATTATCGTAATTATGTTGATAGATAAACATTGCTGGGTTTATGGTTACGATTGTAGCAATCTCTGGAGTTGTATGTTGATCTGTAAGTGAATCCGTAGACGTTTTTAAAGAACAAGCAGACAAAATCAATAATACAACAAAGGACAGTCCGATACGATTCATCAAATCCTCCCCTTTGTATATATTTTACACAATTAGTTGTAAGAACTTACTCATCTTATTGTCAGTATTTTGAACAATTCGAAATTCTATTTATAACAAGAAGGGGTAAAAGTCTTGGAGTAGGTATTTGTTTGAAAGGATAAAGAGCAGCTTGACCTTATCAAACTGCTCTACGTTTATTTTACTTCTCTATTTTTTCACTTGAAAATTCCTCTTCCAAGATTGAATACGATTTTAAATCTCTGTGTTTTCCTTTCGTAAACATTCCTTTTCTGATGGTGCCTTCAAATGTCATTCCTGCCTTCTCCATAACTCGTTGAGAGCCAGTATTTTCTACTATACATTTTGCTCCAATTCTTACCAGATTCATTTTTTCAAAGCCGAATTTTATTATTTCTTTTGTTGCTTCTGTCATTATCCCTTTTCCCCAAAATTCTTGAGAGAGAATATACCCGATTTCGGCTTTCTTGTGCTTTAGGCTTATCGTTACATAGTTTATTGTCCCTACAAGTTTTCGATTTTCTTTGAGTTCTATCCCCCAAAAGACTATCTTGTTCTTTTTATATTGCTCCAATATATTATCCAAAAATGCTTTGGTATCTGATAAAGATTGATGTGTGTTCTAGCTTACATATTTTGAAACTTCATCGTTTGACCCGTAAATATGCATATCTCCTAAATCCTCTGTTCTTATCTTTCTTAGGACAAGACGTTCTGTTTCTAATGTTGGCAATTCAGCAAGAATTTCCGTTATTTCCATAAATAACACCTCTATCTTGTAATAAAGAAAACATCATTTCATCTTAATGCCATTTTCCATGCCTCATAAAATTCTTTGACAGTGGAATAACGTTCTTCTCGATCTTTTTCAACAGCCTTTAATGCTATTTCATATAGCTTCTTTCCTGCTCCCCATTTTGAAAAGGAGTGATCCATTTCACCGCCCAGTAATCCAAATGTGATCGCCCCCATTGTGAAGACATTGGTTTTCGAATCAATTGGACTGCCTTTAGTAAACTCTTCAGGTGATTTAGATCTAACGGCACCCCAAAATTGTTCTCCTATATCGTTTACAGATGGTGATGGGCGATAAAAGTCTATATCACAAATTTTTGTTTTATGATTTTTAAAATCGTATAAAATACTGCCATCATAAAAATCCACAGCAACAAATCCTTGCAATTCTACATAAGTATGAAAAGAAAAAATCATATCAAGGGAAGTTAAACGTTGCTGCAAGTCAAGATTTCTAAAACGATAAAAAGGTGAATCCGGGTGGTTGTACTTTGCTTTTCCAGCAAAAGACCAATGAGAGTGTAAACACTCCCCTTCAAACCATTCAAATACGGCTGCATATCCATTATCCGCAGTGAAATGATCGAGCAATTTTATTAAGTGTGGGTGTTCTAGTTTTTTATAAACCGGAATTGCTTTTATTAATCGATTCACTGCATCTTTTGGATTTCCAGAGAAATCCTTCGGTTCGGCTCCGGCATATTTAACAAAAAACTTTCTATTATTATTTTTGACTCCGAAACTAATATTTCCAGAATCCTGTTCATCAAATACGCAAAAAACTTCGCCAAATTTCTTCAACCATGAAAAATTTTGTTTTGCTTTTAACTGAAAGCTTATGTTGTCGATTGTTATTGTAATTAAATTCTGATGCTCAAAATTCACCATAAATTCTGATCCTCCTATAAATCGGGATCACGTAGTTTTTAGGGCCAATGATACGTTCACCCTTTGAATTGTACCCCACTAAAAATAATCGTCATTTTCATAAAACAACGCCTCCTTTCATAGTCGCTTGGAAACTGATTTTTGTTGTGTTCACAAATCCAGCCAATTAGGATATTCTAGGAAGAATCGAGTAGAGGGAAAAGCTAAATAACTTTTCGCCCCTCTCACACCACCGTACGTACGGTTCCGTATACGGCGGTTCAATAGTTTGAGTGTACGAACTGGTATTGAAGAGCGATATCTTTATATCCTCTTAATGCCAGTTCTTTGTCTGTCAATGAACGATGGAGTACATAGCTACCAGCTATGAGCCAGTAACCTTTTCTTGTATTCGACCATTCATAAGCTTTCTGCTTATCGATACCTAAGTGAATTAGATTTCCTCTTTTTGTGCTTGGATTTTTCCATTGTTTCCAAATGTACTGTCTAATTCTTCGCTTCAGCCACCCATTCAGATTCTTCATAAATCCTTTCATTTCTCCTATGCCATAGTAGTTTATCCACCCTGTCATAAGCTGTTGGATTTCTTTTAGAATCACATCGATATTTCGTCCACGATTACGTTTGGTAATCCGTCTAAGTTTCTGTTTAACGGTTACTTTTGCTTTAGAATACGGACGAATTTGAACACCTTTCTTTGTAACGAGGAGACAGAAGCCTAGAAACTTTCGTTTCAAAGGACTGCCAACCGCACTCTTTTCCCGATTCACTGTAAGACTCAAATCCGTCTCGAGAAATTTCGTAATACTTTTCATTACGCGCTGACCTGCTCTTTTGCTTTTCACGTAGATATTACAGTCATCTGCGTAACGCACGAATCGGTGTCCTCTTTTTTCCAGTAATTGATCTAACTCGTTTAAATAAATATTACTGAGTAACGGAGACAGGTTTCCTCCTTGAGGCGTTCCTTCCTCTGATTTTTCAAAGATGCCGTCAATCATGATTCCACTTAATAAATATTGTCTTATCAAGCGTAGTACTCGTTTATCCGTTATCCGTTTTTCCACAAAGTACATTAGTTTATCATGATTTACCGTATCGAAATAGGCTTTCATGTCCAAGTCCACCACATATTTGTACCCCTGTTCGTAGTACGACTTTGCCCGTATGATAGCTTGATGTGCACTACGTTTTGGACGAAACCCAAAACTATTATCGGAGAACGTTGGTTCAAATATGGGTTGTAATACTTGATGTATTGCTTGTTGAAGCATTCGGTCAATAATGGTGGGAATTCCCAGTTTTCTTGTTCCGCCGTCTTGCTTTGGAATTTCAACCCGTATTACGGGTTGAGGTTTATACTTGCCAAGATATAACTGCGTTAATAATTCTTCCCTGTGTTCCCTCAAGTATGGAAGCAGCTGATTGTATGTCATACCATCCACTCCGGCTGCCCCCTTATTTCTGACCACTTGAAGGTAAGCTTGATTAAGATTATCCCTTGAAAGGATTCTTTTAAACAGATTGGATACACCATTTTGATTGTTCTTTTCACCATGAAAGGCACTATGCGCTTCGACATACCCTTCATGTTCCACACTATCTCTCCGCCGATAGCCAGATTCTCCTGTTTTCTGCAGTTCTCGCACCTTTCACACCTCCTAGACTTTTCAAAATTACTATCGTTCGGTCCTTCATGTTTCGGTCCTTTCACACTACTACGACCTCTGCTGACTTCTTGTGATTCACCAAGATGTCACCATCTTGGTTGTGTCGGCTCGTTATCACTCAACTTGCACGTCACCCTCACAAGACCTCCCCCGGTAAGAGCGAAAACTTTCCTCCCATATAACTGCTAGATTTACTGTATAGGTTTCGGGCAGTATTGGACTTCGTCTTGTTAGACAGACTCATCCGACCTAATTCAGCCTTCTATCTAATTTCTGTTCGTCAGTCCAGGAGTTTGCGTCCGACTTCCTTCAGCCACTACCTCACGATAGCCACCTTGTCTTTCGCTAACAGTTCCTACTGCCAAGCCTGTAATGGTCTTTCACCACCAAGTTTTCGCCCATGCAGGGCGCACCTAAAAAAAGGAGAACCAAAATAATCTTTGGCTCTCCTTTTTCTTTATCCCGGATCAACTAGCAATCTTTTGAGGATGATAACATCCTTCCTGACTGAAGCTTCTCTTTATCATGATTTGTGAAAAGCCCTTATATCTTTTACGTCCATAGGGAACGCTTCATAATAGGCGAGGACGATAAAAGACCAAACTTATTGAATTTAGTAATCATCCACCTCACCCCTTTCGTTTTAAAGTATCCATAGTATACGTGATTCATTTTCAAAAGGCAATGCAGATTTACATAATTTACTAGTATCGCCCCATAAACTCAAAGTTCTTTATGATAATATACTTCTTCTGATACTTCTTTAAAACCAATCGAGTGATACAGTGATAAAGCAGATTCATTTGCCGTTTCCACCTGTAATTCTACTAAGGTACAATCATGATTTTTTAAATATGTAAGGGCTTGTGTCAGTAAATATTTTGCAATTCCTTTTCTACGCCAAGGTTCTCTTACAAATAGATCCTCAATGACTCCGTCTCCATCTTCATCAACCCAAGCCATAACACTTCCGACTAATGTATCTTTCTCCCTTATAGCAAAAGTAGTCCATTCAGAATTCTCCATGATTTCCATTAATCGCTGTAAACCAATTGGAGCTTCAGGCCAAATTTCCATGTCTGCCCTTAGGTATTCATCCATACTTTCCTTCGAGGACAGGTCACATTGCTGGCAACAATAAGATGCAGATAGAGCAGCATGCTCAATTGCTTCAGATTCGCTTCTATTCATCGTAAACGCGCTTTTCCTATACGTAAAACCTTTCTTTTTAAAATAATGGTTATTTTGCTCTTCAGTAGATTGATTTCCTATTGCAATCATCGTTCGATACTCATATTGTAACTGTTCTCTCAATTGATATGCCTTCTTGATCAAACAATCATACAATAAGTCATAGATTGCATATTCTCCTTCTCTTTCTGGAAGCACCTTGAGGTTGAAGTATATATAGTGCTTGTAATTTTTGGGGCTGCCTTGAGTAATTGCAGTAATCACACTAACCTGCCCTTTTCCGATCATTTCCTCTCCCTCAAGCGCTATAAACACATTCGTCCAATTCTCCTCATCCCCAACCCACCAGAAAACAGCATCTTCTCTAGATGTGACGGCATGGTACAGCCCACCCAGTTTCTGAAAATCATCCCTTGTAAATCTACGTATTTCAATATCCCCCATATCACTCGCCCCCTCTACAACTACGTCGCAATTCGTTATGTTAGACTTAACCTCATATAACAGTCCCCATCTTCGTCAAGCTCTCCAGTATCCACAAATCCAAGTGATTCATACAATCTATAAGCAATCGTGTTCTCTTTTGCACAAGAAAGCATAATGGAATCTGCTTTGAAGGGCAGCGCTTTCATAATATCAATAAACTTTTCCAATGCTCGCCTTCCATAGCCATTTCCCTGATATCTTTGATCGATCATCAATCTGGAAATATAAAAGTGATCTTCATCTTCATCGGGATCGTTCTCATCAATTGGCTCATAAATTGCCATGGTGAACCCTACCATTATATTATTATGATAAATAACGTATGGAATAGGGGTTATAACTCCATCACTTTGTAATGCAAATGCCTCCGACAAACTGTAAGCATTGTTAGCGAGATGTTGCCACTGTTCTTGAGTAAGATCTAACTCGATACACTCTTCAAAATTATCATCAGTTATTTTTCTTAATTCAATCATAATTACTCTTCTCCCCTCATATCTTCAAAAAATCCCCTTGGGTTTGCGGCCATTAATAAAGGATTATCCAAGTATTGAAAAAACTACTTAAACATTTATCTAAACATACCATTCGAGTTTAACCTATTCAAGAGAATAACTGGCTATAATTATTTTGTATGAATTGATGAAGCTATTCTTCTAGTAATTTAGCATCTTTTAAACCGGACAAGAAATATTTCTGAAATACCACAAATTCTCAAATAATTCCCGCTCATATCACTGTAATACAATTGTAATAATTGTAATTTCATGGTAAAATAAACTTAGTTCTTCGGTGAAAACCAAGTAGCGGAGGGAATGATCATGATACCAATTGTAGAAAATAATCGACGAAGTCGATTCACACCAGCTGTAAAACGTTTTTTAATTGTAATAGGAAGTATTACAATTGTGGCTGCCATCTTACTTTCAGCGCTAAGCTATTATCAAGCAACTCGTTTCAACTCGAAAATTGCTATTAATGATGTAAATGTGGGCGGGCTAACAGTAAAAAAGGCAATCAATAAACTAGAAGCAACTACATTAACAAACAAGGTATATATAGATGACGAACTTATTTTAGATGAGAATGGTACGAAAATGGCATTTTCGGATCAAGACATGCCTGTACTAAAGAAATTGTTAAAACAACAGTGGACGTTTTTTCCTTCCTCAGAGGAACAAAATTACTGGTTGATGCCGAAAAAAACGGATGAATTTCGGAACAAAACACTGAACAAACAATTAGAAGAAAAACTTCTATCCATGAACAAGAACTTAAAGGCACCCCAAGATGCAGAGGTTAAATTAGAGAATGGTAAAGTTGTTATCTCCGACAGTATCGGTGGAGAACAATATGATATTCCAGCTATTTTAGAAGATTATAAGAAACAGAAATATACGAGCGATATCCATCTGAAGCCAGCATTCTTAAAGCCTGTCAAATCAGATAACCCAATGGTTAAGGAAATGGAAAAAAAGTATCAGGCTTTCCTGGAGCGAACAGTTGATTATAAGGTACAGGATAAAGTGTATACCTTAAAAGCTAGTGAATTGATTAAAAACGCTACTATTTCAAATGATGACGAAGTGGCAATCACCACAAGTAATATTAAGGATAAGATTCATGAAATTAATCGGACTCAATCCACTCTAGATAAAAATATAGATTTTAAGACACATTCAGGTAAGGTTATTTCCGTAAAAGCACAAGGCTATGGCTGGGCAGTTGATGTTGAAAAAGAAGCAGCAAACGTTCAAAAAGCTTTTGAAAAAGGGGAAAAGTCCATTTCGGCCTCTAATATTTATGGACATGGCTGGACAAATGAAGGCATTGGCTATGAAACTACAAAGAATAACGGTATTGGTGACACATATGCTGAAGTTTCTATTGCAGAACAGCATATATGGATTTACAGAAATGGAAAATTAGTCGTCTCAACTGATGTAGTGACAGGCAAACATAGTACCGGTGAAGATACTTCACCTGGAATTTGGTATATTCTCTTTAAACGGACCCCGTACACACTAAAAGGTAGTGCGGTAGGGAAGCCCGATTACGAAATTGATGTAAAATACTGGGCTCCATTTACAAACAGCGGGCAAGGTTTTCACGATGCCAGCTGGCGGAAAAACTGGGCGCAAACAGCCTATCTAAATGATGGTTCAGGTGGTTGCGTCAATACGCCTCCGAATGTAATGAAAAAAGTGTATGATAACCTCAACACGTACGATCCTGTAGTCGTTTATTAAAAAGGACGGTTTTTGAGCTTCTAACAATGAAGTTCAAAACCGTCTTTTTACAATGGGAGCATCGGATCTGTTTGGTATTTATTTATTAACCTTTCCACCATCAGCAGCTTAATTCACCTTCAAGTATTGCCATTGTAAATCCTACATCATATTTCTCAAGCTGATTATTTCACTGCCTTCCAAATCGTCCATCGATCCTTTTCAACGATGATATCAGTTGTTGCTAGTGAGACATCTATATGATCGATTAATTTCTGCAATTCTTTATCATCTAATTCATGCAAGATACTTCTCCCCGTTCTTTCTTTTAAGTCACTAAGTAATTGTTCTTTCGTATCATATACTTTTCTGACTTCCCATAACTTAACTTCTTCGATGTCTCTAAATCCTGCTGCTTTAAGTGTTTCGATGACCAGCTGACTATGATATCGGCGATTTGTCTCTTTTTCAACTAATCTTGGGAAAAGTTCAAAGAAATATCCTCTTATATGGTTTTCGTTCCCTGCTAATAAACAATCCTCAGGGGTACGGTCCTGAACAATATAAAATCCGTCATCCTTCACCACTCTATATGCCTCTTTGAAACAAGCTTCTAAATCCTTAATATGATGGATCAAAGCCCTTTCAAGCAGTAACTGAAAATTACTACTAGCTAAGCCAGTATCAAACGCATTCCCAAACTGGAAAGAGATGTTCCGATATTCTTTACAGTTTTCTTGTGCCCCTTCAAGAATGGCCTTGGAAAAATCGACTCCAGTAACAGAAGTCACACCCATATCTGATAATGCCTTCGAATAAATGCCTCCACCACAGCCAATATCTAAAGCCCTAGATATATCTTCAATCGGTACAAGGTTATTTATTGCTTCAATCCATGATTGGTCAGCATTTCGCGTCGTATAGGTTCTCTGATTTTTCTTGTTATGAAAATTAATGCCCATTTTACATTCCTCCTCTCATTCTATTCTTGTTGACACACGTTATATTCCCTTGCCCATATTGGTAAATCTTGGGCCAGGATAAAAACCAACTTTTCGATAAAGGGCTTCGGCATGGTTTCCGACCGTAACGCAGAGTTTCACGACCTTTGTGTGCTCACTAGCACTTGCTCTTATATACTTGAGCATATATTCAGCAAGTCGTTTATTTCTGTGTTTAGGGACGACACACATATCACCGATCTCGGCAAATCCCAATGGCATATTTTTACTGATGCCAGCAATACAAAGTCCGGCAATTTCTTGCTCCTCATCAAGTAGAACGATGGAAAGATTCCTATATTGATAGACTTTCAGCAGATATTCCACATCCTTTAGAACTCCATCCTCATCTGGGGTGCCATAGACTTTATAGTCAATTCCTCCCTTGTATCCTTCCATCATCACCTTGGCAATTTTTTTACGATCTAGTTCTTCATTTAGAACTTGCAAAGTGAAGCCAGCGGGCAACTTCGCTTCGATGTTCGCATCGGCTGGACAGCACATTACCTGTCGAGTGACATCTATGCTATATCCTAATGTTAGCAAAATATCGATATCTTTTTGCAATACCCCATTAATATGACGAATGTCATCGCAACAACTAGATAGCGCCTTCCAAAATACAGTTCTGTCCGAAAAAGGTGCGATCAAAAACGGATACATAACCGTCTGATTATTAATAATCGCTCCGCCTATTTTTTCATTATTATCCATAAGCCAAAAACATTGATCCGTAAACGTAGTATCATTTAACCGAGTATTCCAGTCATACCACATTTCAATATCTGCATCGGCATAAATGACTTGATACACAGCAAACAAATCTTTTTCAGCCTGTTCTAATTTATATTTTGACATATACAAGCTCCTATTCTGAAAGAAAATTTAACAGATCGTTCCTTAAAAACCCCCTTTTATCGACACAGATCAATATGCACAAAAAGGCCCATAGCACATCAATATATTGTAGCGAATTATTTAATTTTTTTGCTTCTCTCAAACGAATCTTCCAATACAAAAAAGATTAGGGTGATTATAACCAATAAGAGTATGCTAACCTCATTAGGGATTGAGCTATAATATGGTAATGTTAAAAACAAAAGGACGAATATTGTAGCCGTTATTCGAAGAGTTAATAACTTTCCTTTATAATTATTCATTCATCAAAATACCTCTCTTCCTCAGCATATATTTATTGTACCCCATAAGCTGACTCGGATTGATCAAGAATGGATACAAGCCTTCCTTTCATATGCTTTCTTCCAATCTGATTTACTTAGCATGTAGTGATTGTAACGTTGATTGTCAATCGTCAATTGATGTAGGTAAGTAAAACTACATTTTTGAATCACTTTATTGGATGGTAGATTCTGAATCAAAGCAATGGCGTTCATATTTTCTACATTTGTATGCGTAAACAAATAATCTATTAAGCCATTTGCGGCCTTCGTTGCATATCCATTCCTTTGATATTGACTTGAAATAGCATATACAATCTCTCTATTCGGCGGAGGCAGCTCCTCTTTCATTCCCGTACAGCACCAACCAATACATCCATCTGTTTTCTTCAAAAATATGCCAAGTTTCAAAAAATGGCCGTCTATATTTTCAGTTTTAGCAGCCTGAAGAAATGCTTGATTTGCTGGTATTTCGTATTGGGCCGTCCACTCAACCCTCTGTTCTTTTGTTGATTTCCAGTCTGGTAAGAACGTTGATATTTCCGGCTGATTGGAAATTCTGTATATACTTTCGGCATCTTCTATGCGAAATTCTTGGAGGTAAAGATCGCCACAATCGATTCTAAATAAGTTTTCCAATCTTTTTTGTTCCATCAAATTACTCCTTATAAGGGATTTTTTATGATTTCTTCCTCAATTCCTTGAAACAAATCATAAGCGCCCTCTGACTTGTTTGAGCAGATAACCGATTGAACATTGTTTTCAGGATAATAAGCAGAATGAAAACTAACACCTGGATCATAGCCCATTATATGATATTTCAATATGGACTCTTCCTTTTTCTCTATCCAGACCCCATAGCCATAAAAGCTATCCTCATCATCACTGTAAATATGGGGAGTGAGCAATTTACACGTATAGTCTTCACTTATCAGTTGATGATTGAAAAGTGCCTTCCATAAATTTGCCATATCCTTGACAGTCACAAATGCGCCCCCATCAGAGCCACCTTTTACTGGCAGTGAATAAATATTTGTTTTCCAACTACCGTCAGAAAAATCTAGATAACCAAGTGCTGTCCTTGAAGGGAGAGAATCAAATTCAAAATAACCCGAATCAACCATACCAGCCTTTGTAAAAATATTTTGCTCGATATAATCGGCGAATTTTTGCTCACTGACCTGTTCGACGATCAACCCTAACAAAATATATCCGGCATTGTTGTAATGAAATCTTTCCCCTACCTTTAATTTCATAGGCTGATTTTGAAACAGCGGAAGAAAGTCTTGTAAACTTCTTATTTGATACATTGGAGTCTGAATCCACAACTCTTCAAAATCATCCATCACTTCCTCATCGAAGTAGTCTGGGATGCCCGATGTGTGTGTTAAAAGATGATGGACAGTGACCTCTTCAGAAAAATGAGGAAAGGAAAAGCTTAGACACTCTTTTAATCTTGTATCAAAGGACAGTTTTCCAACTTCAACAAGCTGACAAATGGCGATAGCCGTAAAAAGTTTACATCCAGAAGCGATGCCAAAACGTGTACTTAGCTGATTTTCAATTTGTTCGGAACGATTCGCGAATCCATAACTTTTCTCTGCCAAAACTTTATTGTTTTCTTGGACAAGCACCGCCCCAGAAAAATAATTCTCCTCTTGAATCGTATTTAAGCGCTTTATAATATCAGTATTCATCTGATCCCCTCCATTATTTAACTAGTTGTTGAAATTCATATTTACAACATACAGTGAAAGCTGGCTTTAAATCTTTTCTGTGCAAGGAATAAAAAACATGTCTAGGTCCGATAAGAATGTGGCCTTATCTTGTGCATAGGAACCATAATAGGCAACAAGTGCAATATCATCCTTATATGTTCTTTTAATCCTATCAACTAAAATATTGGGCGATCGCCATAGCATCTGCCATCAATTACTCTCCCCTTCGGTAAAATCTATTTAACTCTAAACGATTCTGGTGTAAATTTATCATTATCATGCACCCCCTTTGTTTACATAAAAAAATAGAACAATCCTCTACGCCCTTTCCACACAAAAAAAGAATGACAAATGAACAAACACTCATTTACCATCCTGTGATTAACCGTATAAAAATTTAAAAGGTTCTCAAGCTGCCTTATAACGAAATGAAGGAGTAAATATGATTGTTCTTATCTGTCAATCGAAAAAGGACATACTTCTCCTATTACAGGATCCGCTTTTTCGACCGAACTATTTAATTCATTAGATAAGAACTTGTATAATCATTAATCAAAATTCTCCTTACACCATTAATTTTCATTATTTTACCATACAACTGTTCATATTTATATAGTTTAATTGAAATATTTTGTGAATTTCAAGTTTTATTTGCAAAACTAATTCTTATTTCTATTTATAATTATTATCAACTTAAAAAAATATGGATACGGGGACTTTTCATCTTTTCCTATTATTGAAAAAGACACTTATTCTTGTTACGAATAAGCATCTTTTTCAACAATTGTATTTATATTTTCCCAACCATATACAAATTCAGTTAGCTGCTTTCCTGCTATTTCAATCTCAGCCGTGTCAATTTTTTCCGCTCCGAGGGATTCATAGAAGACCCGGGAGCGGTTTTCTGCCAACACTTGGACGATCATCGAGAAAATATTTTCCTCTTGTAAATTTTCAATAACTGCCTTTACTAGCAATCTTCCTATTCCTTCCCTCTGGTACTCTTCTAGGATATAAATGGCATATAATTCTCCTTTATAATGAGGATATTTTCCGATTCTTTCCTTTCCTCCGTTAGCAAAACCAACAATCTCGCCATTAGTGGTTTCAGCAATAAATACCGCTGTTTGTGGAATAATATCTTTCCATTTTTCTTCTCTGCTCTCATATGTCATATTATGTAAATACTTATCCGGCACAATCCCCTTATAGGTTGTTCTCCAACTATCAACCTGAACTTTTGCAATGCCTTTCGCATCTGTTTGCTTAGCTTGTCTAATCTTCATGGCCCCCTCCAATCAGTCCGATAAAATTTCATCCTTGATCATATTTACCTGCTCAATCATATGCCCAATGTTACCTTCGCCCGCATACCTGCTCATATCGAAAAAGTTTTGCTTCAAATCAGTCCAATACAACTCATTTTCATCTCCCGAAACCTGGATATCCCGCTTCAATCTGCCAACATAAACTTCCACATAGCATTGATGAACATAGTAGGTAAAATCCATGACATGGTGTAGTGTCACATCTGCTTTTGAAATGCTCGTCTCTTCAAACAATTCCCGATAGGCCGCTTCCATCCCGTTTTCTCCTTCTTCAATTTTCCCACCAACAAAATTACTTAAGCCCTTATATGGTTCCCGTAATCGCTCACACATTAACAACGCCTTCATATCATTGCTATAGATCATTAGAACATTATATCCTTGCATTGTATCTTCCATATTAAAAACATCCCTTTTTCGGTATCAGAGTTTTGTCCAAATCGCCTTCGTATAGGCGACTTTCATTCCAGCTCTTTCCATATTTCTAAGACTACCGCTGCCATAGCCTGTTTGCCCGACAATCATATGGCAGTGATTTTGTTGAGCCTGTTGTAATCGCTTTTTGACCAAAGCGCTGTGCACACCTTTATTTCTATATTCAGGTGTGGTCGCGGATGCAGCGAGCGTTGCTATCCCATCCTGTTCAAATAAAACACCTATTCCGGCAGGCTCCCCTTTTATACGTGCCAAGTAAAAGGTCCAGTGCTCATTATGATGCAAAACCTGATTATTTTGCGCCACAAAATCGATTAACGAAGATGGCATATTAAACCCTTTCGTATAAATCTGGCCAAAAATAGCAAATTCATCATCCTCAAATTCACGAATCGAAATTGAACCGTCTTCCTCTAAGTCCACCTGATCATCCGTTGCTGGACCATAAAGCGCCGTACGGAAGCTGCGTTGAAAATAGCCTCTCTCTGAAAGCAACTGAAATAGCTCAGCAGAACAATGAGCAGGAGTGATTTCAAAGTTTGCTGATATTCCTCTTTCATGATAAAAATCTAAAATGGCACCAATTTCATCCAGCTGATCGCCACTAAGCCCCTTCACATTATTGAATGAGGGACCCGGAATATTCTTTACATAAAAGGCAACCGCATCACCAAATTTTTTTATTTCCACCCCCATCGGGTTACCTTCTATTTTCTGAACACCTGTCAATCTTGATTCCAAAAGTTCTATTTCTGATTGCTCGATTTTACGTGCAAGCTCTTCCGTCAAAATAAGCGACATTGATCACACCTCTATTTCTTATATTTTAAAAAAGTTTTAGGCAAGTTCGATATACCGCTGTAATTGCTCAGCTACTTGATTGTTCCCTTGTTCTTTAGCTATATCGATCGCTGTTTTTCCGTCATTTATCTTTGCATCAATTGTAGCGCCATGTTCAATCAAAAGACGAACTATTTCTTGGTTGTTATCATGAAAAACCGCAGTATGTAAAACTGTATACCCATTACTGTCAACGATATCTGGATTAGCGTTATTTTTTAGAAGGAGTTCAATAATTTCTATATCCCGTGCTCCCGCTATAGCAGCATGAAGAGCTGTATTGGAAGGGATATAGTCTATTTTCGAGTGGGAGACGGCATTGACATCTGCATTGAAATCTAAGAGCAGTTGAGCCGCTTGTTTATTTCCTAGATGTGTTGCAAATCCTAGCGAAGTTATCCCTTGCTCATTTTCTATATTTGCAAAAGACGAATTAGCAATCAAAGCCGTTTCTAATGCTGGAACATCATTTGTTTCTATCAATCGAAATACATCGCTTACTGTTGCATCCATCATAAAAACCTCCATTATTTTGTTTATGTATAACTTCTATATTTCTATAAAATTACCTTTTTTCTATTGTCACGCCGCTCCGCCCATGTTCCTTTCTAGTGAGAGCCAATAACTGCTGTGGAAACCCATTTAAACTAGGCAAATGAAACGAATAGAAAATAAGGAACACATCCCTAAAAACGCAGATTCATTCATAGAACTTCACTTTCATAGATTCTTGATTGGCTTCCCCACGGATGATAGCCATCACCTATATAAGTGAATCCATATTTTTCATAATATCCAATATGGTCCGTGCACAGATAGACACATGATTGAATCCTGCTTTTTTGGCATCTGCTTTAGCATGCGTAAGTAGCTTTTCCCCTAAAGATCGACCGCGGTAGTTCTCTTCAATATAAAGAGCACATATCCATGGCCATAAATCCATACGACTAATAAAATCATTGCTAATGAGTCCGGCACAACCAATGATCTCATCGGATTGCTCCATTAAGTACCAAATAGGAAGAGGGTTATCTGTTGTGAGGCTATGTGTAATCGAATCCTCATAGACTTTCATACTGTCTTCGTCTGCCCACTTGCTTTGAAAATATGTAATAGCTATTTCTTTATATTCTGGATGTTCTCTCAGATTAATAATATTCATCCGCACTTTCTCCTGTCTTTAGTTATGGCAAGTGCTCCCGCAGTGAGTGTCTCTCTTTTTATTTAGCATTAGAATTAAATGTCTTTGTACACAAATTCTCGGTATTGCACAAAATCATTTTTCTTATAAAAATTCTTTGCCATTTCGTTATTTCCCCAATAGTCTAGTTCAATCTTGTTCATTCCGTTTAGTTTTGCCATTTCAATAATTTTGTCCATCAACATAGAGCCATAGCCTTTTTTTCTTTGGGCTTCTGAGATGCTTATTTGATGCACATAGACCGATTTATATGCTTTCCTAAAGGGGTTATCAGGATAGCACTTGAATTCAATCCAAGCATACCCTAAAGGCTTGTCATCATCTTCAAGCAAAAAGAAAATGAACTCTTCTTTATCAATAATTTTTTGGAAGAAAGACTTAATCTCTTCAAAATTATATACCTTAAAATATTCGGGATATAGATTTGCGTGTATATCATGAACATATTTATTTAATTTTGCGACCAACTCAAAATCGTTTGTTTGACTAATATTCATTTTCTTCTTCCTCTTTGTAAAAATTTTCCTACAATTAAATACTAACATAAAATCTATCTATATGAATAAAGCGTCCAAAAATTAAGAGATTTTAAATAGAAGGTATGAATAATTCCTTCGTTGAACAATAACCAAGAGGCCTTTTCTACAAGATTTATCAATCACGGCGCCGTTGATAGCTTTGCAGCCGCACATTCACTCAAATTGTGCGGCTACAAACTGAAGCATCTTTTTCATATTCTTTTGAGCATAGTTACTATCGAAGGTTACTTCATAACCATGAGGTAAAGGCGTTATCTCTTTCCCATAATAATTAAATTGATGCTCGATACCGAGTTTATCCAACTTTTTATTAAAAGCGTTTGCTTGTTTATAAAAGGAGGCCGTGTTTCCGTCGGAGATGAAAACTGGCGGATAATTGGTTGTCACATTTTTTACTAGGTCAGCTTGTTTTGCGGATTGCTTGGTTTCATAGTCATTGCCCCAATATGCTCGACCATAAATAGACCATAGATAATCCTTCAACCAACTATCCTTTGATTGAGCAAATTTAGTGGGTTCAAATAAGGCAGAGTTGAAAATAACGCCTTTTATGGAATTGGCTTCTATTACAGATTGCATATTCAGCTCTTTGGCATATTCATCATCTGTTTGGGCCAGCACAAATTGTCCTATAATCTGTCCTCCTGCTGAACTTCCTCCCAACATAACCTCTTCCATATCTATACCATATTCATTTGCATGGATTTTTAAAAACTCAATGGCTTCACTCATTTGATACAGAGGAATGGGATAAGGATATTCAGGTGCAAAGGCATAGTTGATAGATACGACATTATATCCTGCATTTGTGAATGAGGTGTAATAATCAATCTCTGAACGGCCAGATTGATCTTCCTCTACCTTATCCCCTGTTACAAAACCTCCACCATGGATAAAAATATAGGTCGGTCTTAAGGTAGATAGATCATGATTAGAGACATAAATATCTAAGAAACTATTGGGATACTGAGTGCCATATTGTATATCATTTATGTACATTGTTCCATCTTGCAACACCGTCGCTGCCGACTTTTTCTCGGGGTGATAGGAATTTTTGTGTTCAAAAAATAATTGAATCCCCGCCATCGGACGAACGGCTAGAAACATAATAAAGCCCACAAACATGATTATAAAAACTTCGACAATTGCCCCTAGAGATTTTGCTCCAATTGTAAGGATTTTACGACTTTTCGGCTGCTGACTCTTTAGTGTTCGGGTCTTATATAATCGCAATACGATTAACAGAAATCCCATTACAATAGAAGCAAAAGCATTCATACATAATAGGATATAGTGATAGTAAAACAAGAATACGAGTTCTAACAGAATTACAATAACTCCAATGCAGGCTAGCCAGGTTTGCTTGTTCACAAAGGCAAAGGCTAGTTGAATTACAAAAAAAATCAGAATACATATATGCAATATTTCCGTAAAATTAACAAGCACTAAAGAGGCTGCACCTAGAATAAACATGCCTACCCCTATTATCATCCATAAGAAAGTATGATCGAGCTGCTTTTTCATATACACTTCTCCTTCTCACTTTCAGATCCTATTCCCTTATCGCCTTTCTGAATAACATCTGGAAAACCGGATCGAAAAATCATTTTAGAGTTCGAAGGAATTTATACCTATGCAACCGTCCGTATGCTCCACTGATGATAGTCTCGCTTTATATATCCTATCCTAAAAAAGGACGAATGTTACATACAGCCCGACTAGTGTGATAAATAGAATAGGTACGGTTAACATAATACCTGTTTTAAAGTACGTCCCCCAAGAGATTTTAACGCCTTTTTGTGATAAAACATGGAGCCATAATAATGTAGCTAATGAACCTATGGGCGTAATTTTCGGACCTAAATCTGCTCCAATTACATTTGCATAGATCAGTGCCTCACGTGTGACACCTGACGTTTGAGTCTCAGCAATAGCTAAGGCGTCAATCATAACCGTTGGCATATTGTTCATAATCGAAGATAAAATCGCTGCGATAAAGCCCATGGCAATCGTGGCTATAAATAAGCCTTGTTCTGCGCTTGCTTGGATGATACTTGCTAGTACATCTGTTAATCCCGCATTCCTTAACCCGAAAATCACCACATACATGCCAATTGAAAAAAATACAATATTCCACGGAGCCTCTTTTATCACCACTTTTGTATTCACCGTCTTACTCTTTCTCGCCATGAGAATAAAGAAAATCGCAATAATCCCTGCAATAATGGATACAGGCAGATGAATAAATTCACTGATAAAGTAGCCGATCACGAGTAATCCTAGAACATACCATGACATTCGGAACAATCTTGCATCTGTAATCGCTGCTTGTGGTTTTCTTAAATGAGAAAGCTCGTATGTTCTTGGAATGCTATTTCGAAAGTAAATTAGTAAGACTGATATCGTGGCTAAAAGTGAAAAAACATTCGGGATTACCATGCGCATTGCATATTCCACAAATCCGATTCCAAAGAAATCTGCTGAAACGATATTCACTAAATTACTGACTACAAATGGCAGCGAGGTTGTATCAGCAATAAATCCGCTCGCCATAATAAACGGAAATACCATTTTTTCCTGAAAATTTAAGTTACGAACCATTGCTAACACAATCGGAGTCAAAATAAGAGCTGCTCCATCATTTGCAAAGAATGCTGCTACAATCGCCCCCAAAATACTCACATAGATAAACATCTTGATGCCATGTCCCTTTGCGGCTCTGGCCATATGAAGAGCGGCCCACTCAAAAAATCCGATCTTATCTAAGATTAAGGAAATCAGGATAATCGCTACAAACGCTAATGTAGCGTTCCAGACAATTTGCGTCACCTCTATAACATCATGAAAACCTACTACCCCTACTAACAAGGCAACAATCGCTCCGCCACATGCTGACCAGCCGATCGATAACCCTTTTGGTTGCCAAATAACAAACACTAATGTGATCAAAAAAATAAACGAAGCTAGTATAACTGATAATGACAATATACTTCCCCCAAATTAGCAACACGCAATCCGTGTCCCTTTTTCTTCTAGTGCTTTTAATAAATGATCTTGACGAGGTAGTTGAGCAAGAATTTCCTGGATAAATGAATAATACTCGTTACTTTTGTTCATCGAATAAAAAATCCATTGCCCCCTTCGTTCTTCTTTCACCAATTGAAGATCTCTCAACTTCCGCAGATGTTGACTAATCGATGGCTGACTCACTTTAAAAATCTCAACAAACTCACAAACACAGCAGTCATGTTGATCTAAAATCTTCATCATGATTAAACGTGTTTTATCTCCAAGTAATTTTAAAATCACTGCCGCTTGTTCCATTTCAATCGTTACTTTTTCCATCTAAAAACACCTCCTATCAACAGAATATAAGTATATAACAATTTGCTTATATATGTAAATGAAAAAAGCTTTAGACTAGTCATATCGAGCGCTTGTTTGTCTTTTTAAGAGTAACACAATAGAGAAAGCTGACCGAATGACTATGGCCAGCTCTGTTTTCTGCTTATTGATTTCCTTTTATAACGGAGTCCGCAACAGCCACTGTCCGTTTCGCTTGGTGCTTCACTGCCGCTTCAACATCTTCAACCATTTTTCCATCTTGTCCAACTGTGACACTTGTCCCATATGGATTTCCACCAGCACCATATAAAACGGGATCTGTATATCCTGGAGGAACGATAATCGCGCCCCAGTGCATCATACTTGTGTATAAAGATAAAATTGTTGCTTCTTGACCACCATGAGGATTCTGAGCAGAAGACATAGCACTTACAACCTTATTGACAGTCTTGCCACTTGCCCAAAGTCCACCTTGAATATCAAGAAATTGTTTCATTTGCGAAGGCATATTCCCAAATCGTGTCGGGACACTGAAAACAATCGCATCTGCCCATTCAAGATCAGCAGATGTCGCGACTGGAACATCTTTCGTCGCATCAACAGTTGCTTTCCATCCTTCATTTCCGGCAATTATAGATTCAGGAGCTAATTCTTCTACCTTAAAAACTTTCACTTCAGCTCCTGCTGCTTTCGCTCCTTCTTCCGCCCATTTTGCTAATTGATAATTTGTTCCACCCATACTATAAAAAATAACCGCTAATTTAACATTTGACATATTGTCCAGCTCCTTTGATTTTCTACCAAATAATTTATTAAAAAAACTCATGTAAAGCACCGTCTCTTTCTATTTTTCATTTTCGAATCTTTTAAAAACCACCTCCAGTGTTAAGGAATATCCCTCTTTCTTATGCCCCTTATGGAGGTTTTTTATTATATTACAAATTCATAATTCTCATATTCGAGATATCGAACAAAAGAATCCCTCCCCTCCATAAAAAGGGGAGATTTATTGGTTTAGATAGACAAATACCACTCTCGAGCAGCATCCACTTCTGTTGCTGTCAATTGATGCCCGCTATTCTCCCAATGAAGATGAACATTGGCGTTTGCTTGTTCAAATAGAGTTTGCAGCTCTACTGTTTCTTCTGCTGAACAAAGTGGATCATTTTTCCCAGTCCCGATAAATACAGGAGTTCCACTTAAATCAGGAAGTTCGATTCCTCTTCTCGGTACCATTGGGTGATGTAAAACCGCCCCTTTTAATGCATCTTGATAATGGAATAGCAAACTTGCCGCTATATTGGCTCCATTGGAGTAACCAATCGCAATCAGTTGCTCGCGATCAAAGTCATATTTTTCAGCGGCTTCATCTAGAAACTCATACAACTCGTTTGTCCGAAAGACTAGATCTTCTTCATCAAATACACCCTCTGCTAATCGTCTAAAGAAACGAGGCATACCATTTTCTAAAACATTCCCTCTTACACTTAAAATATTTGCAGCAGGATCTATTATTTTAGCAAGTGGAAGCAAATCTTGTTCCGTTCCACCCGTTCCATGCAATAAAAGCAAAGTGGTATTATCTAGATCATTTCCCTTTTGAAAAAGATGTTTCATCCTTATCTCCCCTTTCTAGATTGTTTAATCCTCATATTCCTTCTCGAATTCTTTCGTACTTCTTATCGTATCAATCGGACGAATAAGACCTTCAATTTCTTCTCGATTTTCCTCAAAGAATGGTGGTAGAGATAGTTTTTCACCAAGAGTTTCGTATGGTTCATCGCCCATAAAACCAGGTCCGTCTGTGGCTAATTCGAATAAAATATGCGGTGTAACCCTTGTATACAGGGATCCAAAATAATAGCGTTCCACATATCCTGAATTCGGAAAGCGGAAAGTTTGCAATCGTTTCTGCCATTCATCCAGCGCAAAGCGATCTTCCACGCGGAATGCGGTATGATGCACTGTTCCATATCCTTGCCGTGCTTGAGGTAAAATAGCATTATACTCTACGATAACTTGTGCTCCATTGCCACCTTCTCCAACTTCAAATAAGTGATAAGCACCCTCCACGGCTACTTCTTTAAATAAAAGAACTTCCTCCAGCATTTCTTTAAAATAATCGATATTTTCAACGCGAACAAAAATTGGTCCTAGACCAGTAATCGCATATTCCAAAGGAATCGGACCCTTTTGCCAAGGAACTCCAGCAAGAACCCCTTGATTATTTTCATCCGAAATAAGCTGATAGGCTTGCTCATCAAAGTCAATAAAAGAAAGCGTCTTTTTTCCAAATTGTTCTGTGATTCCTTTATGTTTCACATCGAGTCGGTCAAAGCGTTTCACCCAATATTCCAATGCCTTGTCACTTGGTACACGAAAAGAAGTTTTGGCGATCTCATTCGTTCCGTGAACACCTTTGGGAATCCCCGGAAAATCAAAGAATGTCATATCCGTCCCAGGGCTTCCTTTATCGTCAGCGAAAAACAAATGATAAGTTTGAATATCGTCTTGATTCACTGTTTTTTTCACTAAACGTACACCTAAAACCGTTGTGAAAAACTCATATATTTTTTCTGCACTGCTTGTAATGGCTGTTACATGGTGGATTCCTTTTAATTCATTCATGCTCTTTTCCTCCTTAAATTCTTACCATCATTTTGGTCGTTCAATTTCAAAAGTTGGACCAAGTTTAGCATAACTGGCGCCAGCCAAACGGCTCACTGCTGCTAATCCTGTAGGATCAATTCTGCCAGCTTTGTATATTTCATTCTCAATATGAAAGTGAATGACTTTTCCAATAATCAAGTCACAACCTGGTTCATCTTGACCACCCAACTGCAATACTTGCTCCAGTATACATTCCATACGAATTTTCGCTTCTTGAACACCAGGCACAGAAACTTTTGCACTATCAACAGCTGTGAGCCCTGCTATTTCAATCTCACTCTCATCTGGTGATAAAGTTGCCGCTGTTTGATTGATCAAGTCGACATTATGCTCATCGACAATATGAACAACGAATTCTTTTTTCTCGATGATGTTTCTCGCTGTATCCTTCATTTTTCCCCCAGCACGTTGGATCGATAAAGAAATCAGCGGCGGATTGGAAGAGACAATATTAAAATAACTAAAGGGTGCCCCATTTAGTACACCCGATTCAGATAAGCTTGTCACGAAAGCGATCGGCCTTGGGATGATACTCCCGGTTAAAAATTTATAATTTTCTCGTTCTGTATTGGTATTGGGGTCAATGGAAAGCATCAAGTGCATCCCTCCTAATCTAATTCCCTTACTTCAATCGGAATTAACCGCCGGTTCAATTGATCCCGATATTGTTCATATTGCTCAGGTAACTTTAATTGTTCTCCCATTCTTTCTTTTGATTCATCGAGAGCAAATCCAGGAGGATCTGTCGCAATTTCAAATAGTATTTCCCCATGTTCCCGAAAATAGATCGCATTAAAATAATTTCGGTCCTTCACAGGCGTAACACCATACCCATGGGCTGAAACATATTCCTGCCAATTTAATTGGTCTTGATCATCGATTGCTCGAAAGGCAATATGATGAACTGTTCCAGCACCCATTCTCCCCCTTTCTGTCGCGGTCTGTTTTAAATCAATGATATTTCCAATATCTGCAGATGAACGGAAACGGATCAAATCGCCTTCTGCTCCCAAACGTTCCAACCCCATGACTGCTTCTAACAGTTTAGCTGTTTGCTGAGGTTGTGCAGAATAGAGTGTGGCTCCTCCGAATCCTTTAATCGCAACTTCTGGCTTAACGCCACCAAATGTCCACGTATTGATTTCACCTTCTTCTCGTTCAACCAATTCTAAGTGTAAGCCATGGGGGTCAGCAAATTGAATATACTGTTCTCCAAAACGTTCCACCTTTTTAAAGAGAATTTGAAATGTTTCTAATCGTCTCTCCCAAAATGGCAACGTACCTGTAGGAATTACGTACGTTGTCATGCCTACCTGTCCAGCACCAATCTTTCCTTGCTTAGCTCCTGCCCACGGGAAAAAGGTAATTATCGTACCCGGTTTCCCTTCTGCATCTCCAAAATAAAGATGATAGGTGCTTGGATCATCAAAATTGACGGTCTTCTTTACTAAACGCAGCCCAAGTGTACCGGCATAAAAATCTATATTTTCTTGCGGATGCCCAACAATGGCGCTGATATGATGAATCCCACTCGTCCTTTTTTGCATATTACTCACTCCTTCATGTATATTTCATCTATCTAAAATCAAATAATCTCAATTTAATATAATACTAATTCGAGATAATTATTTAAAAAAATTTATAGTTTTTGGGCGTGAAGTCCTAACTTCTTCAGTTGTTCAATCATCTGTTGTTTCTCATCCATATCTAGACCAGCGACGATTTTTTGGATAGCCAATGAATGTTTCGGAAAAACGTCATCCATTAACTCCTTTCCCTTTGCAGTTATAGTGGCAAACGTAATTCGACGATCGTTTGGACATGGTTTTCTCTCTAATAATTTCTTCTTTTCCAATTTATCGACCACATACGTGATGCTACTACTTGCAATCAGAACCTTTTCACCAATCTTTTGGATCGGTTGCTCTCCTTTATTATAAATGAGCTCCAAAACTGCAAATTCAGTTGGATTCAACCCCAAGCATCTAATATCTTCTTCCACGCGCTTTTTAATCGAATCTAAAGCCCTTGTCATAACAACAAATAACTTCAAAGACAGCTCTTCATCATAATGATCTTTGCTCATCGTTATCATTCCTTTTATCTCGAATTCGAGATAATTATATAATGAATATGCTTTTCTGTCAACTGGGGTTTAATTGTGAAGAGTTGGAGCACAGTTTTTAATTCTTGATATGATAGTCGAATATAAAACTTGGAATTTTAGAAGGTAGAGTTTATGCGCATTGCAATCATAACAGATATTCACGGAAATGCCCCGCATTATGGGCTGTTCTTGCGGAAATTGACAATAAAAAAGATGTTGAACATATCTATTGCTTGGGAGATATGATTGGAATTGGTCCTGGCAATCAAATTTAATATGGTCACTATCTGAATGAGGTGAAAAGCCCCTGCTTTGCGGATTGAAAGTAGGAGCTTTTTCTTAAACTGCAGGATCGGGCCAATAGCCTCAAGTATCGATCATTTCGTAGCTCATTTAATAGGATAGACAAGCTCTAAGACCACTTTTTGCCTTTAGCCAGCAACTAGCTAGGTATTCACAAATACTACATTTTAAACCCAATCTTCTCTTTAACCTCATGCAAAAAAGGGATACTTATAGCTCTCGCCTTTTCTGCCCCTTCTTTTAATATTTTATCAATTGTTTCAGGTGAGGACATGAGTTCAGTATATTTTGCCCGTGGTTCTTCGATAAACCGATTCATCACGAGAAACAGTTCCTTCTTCACTTCTCCCCACCCAATGCCATTTCCATATTGCTTTTTCATCGCTTGGATTTCCTGTGAGGAGGCAAATTCTGTATATAATTGGAACAAAATAGATGTATCAGGGTCTTTCGGTGCTTCTGGTGGTAATGAATCTGTTTTAATTTTATTGATAAGTTTTTGCAGCTTTTTTGGTTCTACAAAAAGCGGGATCGTATTTTGATAACTTTTACTCATTTTCCGCCCATCTAATCCAGGTAGGACAGCCGTATCTTTTTTTATTTTATATTCTGGCAGTAGAAATGTTTCACCGTAATTCCGATTAAAATTATGAGCAAGATCTCTCGCAATTTCCACATGCTGAACTTGATCTTTTCCAACTGGAACTACTTCCGTTTGAAACAGCAAAATATCGGCTGCCATAAGGATAGGATAATTAAACAACCCCATATTCACACCAAAGTCAGGATCCCTCCCTAGCCTTTTATTGTCCTCCCCGATCGCTTTATAAGCATGAGCCCGATTCAATAACCCTTTGGAGGCAAAACAACTTAAGATCCAATTTAATTCAAAAATCTCTGGTACATCAGATTGTCGATAAAAGATGACTTGTTCAGGATCAAGCCCTAATGCTAACCATGTTGCGGCCACCCCATTTGATAGGTCACGAAATTCCTCTGCATGATGCATTTTGGTTAACGCGTGATAATCGGCAATAAAATATGCTGCTTGATAATCTGGGGTCCTCGCTAGTTCCAAGGCCGGCTTGATTGCTCCCATATAATTGCCTAAATGAATCTGTCCTGTTGGTTTAATTCCTGTTAAAATCGATTTTTTCACCATACTGTCCTCCTCGAATTTCATACAAAAAGGGCTACCCATCCAAAAAAGGACGAGTAACCCGTGGTGCCACCTTCATTCGTTTACAAAAGCAAACGCACTATTCTGTACGGAAACAAACCCAGTTGTTTCGATACGCGGTCTTTTTTAACGGTAAGACATTCCGCTAAACCTACTGTCATTTCAGTTAAGCAGCTCAGAAGTCCATTCAACTAAAATACCGCACTGATTTTCACCAACCATCAGCTCTCTAAAGCGTTCTTATAGTTTACTCCTCTTCTTCATCGCCTTTTCATTATTGGCCCTATTCTAAATGATTGCTCTGTAAAGGTCAAGATGGTCAATAGCTTTTAAAGGCTAGAAACCCGTACAAAAAACTTATTCTATAAATTCTTAAACACTCATCAGAAGCATATGCTCTTTATACTCCAATTCTGCTCTCTTGTAAGATAAGTGAATCGAATATCCATATAACGATAGCAGCCAAAAGGGAGATCACATAATAATTCATTATGGTAAAAGGCTGCTCTCCATTTATCATCATCATAATCGCAGAGGCAAATAAAGAGGCGCAAATATAGATGAACAGATAGAACAGGTGGAACTTTCTTGGTTTTCGATTTAGACATATTTGAATGGGGACAATAAAAATTAAGTACACGGAAAAATAAATGATCGAGTAGAAGCAAACACCAATAATCGAAAAATAGGATGGTACAAAAAACATTGTGATTATACTTAGGGTTAGCGCAGCTAGTAGTGAACATGGAAGGGATTTTATCACCGTGTTTGGATCAATCTTCAATTTTATCAAAACAGCACATCCTAAAGGAAACATTCATAAGCACAAGATAGCACAGTTAGTGAGTTTTGACGAGGTTTTATATATCTTCTTTTAGAAAGAACTCCAAAAAAGACTAAGTAAATGTAGTTATTGTGTAGAAAAATCAAAATATGATAGTAAAAAAATGACCAATCCGCATTATAATTGGGTTACTAAATCTCATAGAATTTACTTGGAACGGGAGATCACATAAAACTCAATATCATTTATTTGTAAATTCGTGTTACTATATTTGTAGAAATTTCAAAAAAGAGATAATAAATAATTTTTAAGGGGTGAGCTTATGAAATTCGTTCTTATTTTTGGTCCTCAAGCAGTTGGCAAAATGACAGTGGGACAGGAATTAGCAAAAGTTACAGATTTGAAACTATTTCATAATCATATGACGATTGATTTAGTTAATCATTTCTTTGACTACGGTACGAAAGAAGGAAAGAGATTAGTAAGTCTATTTCGGCGGGAGATTTTTGAAGAGGTATCAAGTAGTGATTTATATGGAATGATTTTTACTTATGTATGGGCATTTAATTTACAGGCAGACTGGGATTATGTCAATCAAGTCACTGAGATTTTTGAGTCTAAAGGTGGAACTGTGTACTATGTAGAACTTGAGTCCGATCTGGATGAAAGACTTGAACGAAATAAAAGTTCTAATAGACTTGAACATAAGCCATCGAAAAGGAATATTGAATGGTCTGAAAATGAATTATTAAAATCTTTGGAGACATATAGATTGAATTCCTTAGATGGCGAAATCAACTTCACCAATTATATTAAGATAAATAATACCAACCTGAGTGCGGAAGAAATTGCAAAAACAGTTAAGGGAAAATTCAATTTATAAAAAACGGCATTGAAAAAACGCTTGTTTTTCCAAGCGTTTTTTATTGCTAAATTTGCTACTATTTATTATGTTTTACATAATCTTTGTGCTGTTGATTTGAATTTTCTCCACTTTATCTGAACTACTTACAAAAAGACAATCACTCCCCTTTGTAGATAGCCTTGCCCCTATGCCATTTCCTTCCCATTATGCTCTTCCCAAACCCCAATTGCGGCTCCAGGTCGGGATGAATCAGCTGCTCCATACATTTGATTATTATCCCGATCTAGTAGGATAGCTTGTACATTTCCAATAACAATATCTGTACTTAGGAGCTCAAACCCCATGTTGCATAATTTGTTTTTTACTTTCTCTTCCAGACGCTCATCACATATAATTTTTGGTGTCGTACTGTTATAAATACGTGGCTGTTCAATGGCTTCTTTTAAATCCATTTTATAGTCTAGGACATTGATCATCACTTGGGCTACAGAAGCTACGATGGTTGGACCTCCTGGTGACCCAAGTGTCATGACGGGTTTATCATCATGAAAAATAATCGTCGGACATTTTGTACTGACAGGATACTTATCCGCCTGCAAATCATTTACACTTTCCTCTGTAGGATAAAAATCTGTTAAATCGTTGTTTAAAAGAAAACCATGTCCTGGAACCATAATGCCTGATCCAAAGTAGTGTTCAAGTGAGGATGTACAGGCGGCAATATTCCCCCACCTATCTACAGCGGTAAAATGGGTCGTTTCGCCGCCCCGTAATTCTTGATACGAATCATTCTCTTCATACTTCCAAGGGTTGCCAAAATCGACTCCTTGGTTCATTCTGTCAAAATTGATTAATTTTACTCGTTCGGCGATATATTTCGGATGCAATAATCCATTCACTGGGATATTAAAAAAGTCTGGATCTCCCATATAAGTCAGTTTGTCCGTAAATACAATTCGCATCGCTTCGGCTAGTAAAAAATGCTTCTCCCATGAATTTCTATCATATTGTTCAATTTTTACCATTTCAAGGATTTTCAGTAGCTGAAGCAGCGAAACACCAGCACCGTTCGGTGGTCCAGGGGTTGCCACTTGCAAGCCTTTATAGTCCCCTATGATCGGGTTTTGTATTTCAGCCCGGTAATTTCGCAAGTCTTCCTTCGTCATACAGCCCTTTTTATCATGAATAAGTTGGATGATCGCTTCCCCAATTTCTCCATTATAAAAAGCGCCTATTCCCTTTTCTTGAATAATTCTCAAGGAATGCGCTAATTCTTTGTTTTTCACCATTTTTCCCTTCTTTAAAGGAGTGCCGTCAGGATAGAAAAGCGACCTAGCAGTCTGGCCAACTCTATCGCCATACATATCTAATGCCCTCTCCCACAACCAGTTCACTTCCATCCCTTCTTCTGCTAATTGGGTGGACGGCTCAATTAACTGTGCTAAAGACATTGTGCCGTATATGTCATTCGCTTTTTCCATGGCTTTCAAAATCCCCGGTATCCCGATAAAATTGGCGTTTACTGTGCGCTCAAAAAAAGGAATGATTTTTCCTTTTTCATCCAGGCACATATCAGGTGATAAATGCTCAGGAGCCTTAGAATGCCCATTAATCACTTGTGTAGTCCCTGAATGCTGGTTATACACAAGTAAGAAACCACTTGCACCTAGTCCGGTATTAAAAGGTTCTGACACGGAAAGGGCAAACTGCATCGCAACGATAGCATCCACTGCATTCCCTCCAGCCCGCAATACCTGAGCCCCTATTTCAGATGATTCCTTTGTTGCACTCACTGCCATTCCGAAGTCACCAATGGCCCTTTGCTCCCCCATCTTGATATCTGCCGTTTTTTGCTGTTGAAAAATCTCTCGTATGTCCATTTCAGCTTCCTCCTTGTTTTTCAATTAATTTTTGTTTGATATTTGAAGATGACAGTGGGAGGAGGCGGGAGAGCTCCAGAAACTTGATTATTTGCTCAACTTTTCAATGGTTTTGGCCAACAATGCTGTATGTTGTGGGAAAGTCTTTAAATCGGTATATTCATCGGTTTCACTATGAGAGAATTCACCCATTGGTCCCATTCCATCAACTGTTGGAATCCCCTCCACTGCCGTAAAAGCTGCATCAGACCCTCCACCTGATTGCAATGGATGAACCGACATTCCTAGTTCGTCTCCCGCTTCTTGAATCACTTTTACTAATTGCTCTGTTTCTTCCGTTTTTACCATCGGAGGTCTACTAATACTCCCTTTGAGTTCTGTCGATGTTCCTGGTACATGCTCTTGTTGAGCGATTTTTGTAATTTCTTTCGTTACTTCTCCCGCTTGTTCTTCTCCTTTAATCCGAACATCAATCTCTGCTTTTGCATTTGGAGGTACGGTATTACTTGAGGTTCCGCCATTGACTAAGCCGACATTGACACTTAATCCTTCCTCATAGTTATTTAATTTTTGAAGTTTTAGGATTTTGTCAGAGATTTCCTCAATTGCACTTTTGCCTCTTTTTGGCTCCACACCAGCATGGGCACTTTTCCCTTTTACATCAAGCGAGAAATTTCCTACCCCTTTTCGCTCCGTGACAATCCCTCCGTTAGGACGGGCGCATTCTACAACTAATGAATATTGCTTGTCCTCAGCAATCTGTTTTATCAGTGATTTCGAAGACGGGGAACCCACTTCTTCATCACTATTAAAAATCACATGGATATTTTTATATGCATCAGATCCGCTATTCTTCAAAGCCTTTAAAGCATATAAAACTTGGACATGGCTTGCTTTTTCATCATTTACACCTGGTCCAAACGCTTTATCTCCAATTATTTTAAAAGGACGTTCTCCAGCTTCTCCCTTAGGAAAGACAGTGTCCATATGTGCAATAACCATAATTTTCGGATCGCAGTCTTCATTAGCTTTTATTTCTAAGTGGTTACCAAACTCTTTTTCACGATGTATCTTTACATGCATGCCTGCTGCCTCAAACTTCTCTTTTAAAATATCTCCAACTTCGTCAACACCTTCCTTGTCACCAGATCCGCTATCTGTATTAACAAGTTGTTCCAAGAGTTCAATCATCTCAGGCTTTTTTTCTTCAAGATATGCCTCAATCATGTCTGTCCTCCTATTTTTGAATTGTATGAATACCATACCCTCTTTTTTAAAAGAATTAACCACAACCAAACTTCGAAGAGTTTAATACTATCGAATGCATAAAATTAGAGGCTGCCCAAGAAAGCAATCAAGATTTCTTGGACAACCTCTATTCTTTATATTTTCGATTTTCGTCTCAGTGTAACCGTCCGGAAGAACCTTCAGTGATGGCCGACTCACTTTATTCTAAGAAAGGTTGTGAATACTGAACAACACCTTGCACATTTGCAAGGGCATTCTCTGTTAGTTCGAGCGCCATAAACACTTCATCAGGGACCTCAAATGGTGCGCGAATTTTCCATAATTTTGCTGGTTTAAAGCCAAAACGCGGATAAAAGTCTTTATGCCCTAAAACAATAACAGAGCATTTATCCATTTCTTTTGCCTTTTTTAATGCAGTATGAATCAATTCGCTGCCGATTCCTTGCTTCTGATGTTCGGGGAAAACTGAAACGGGGGCTAGCGCCAATGAATCGGCTGTATGATCCCCATCTACGATTTTAATTTTCGTTAAAAGGATATGCCCCACTATTTCATTATCTTGATCAACGGCAATGAGTGAAAGCTCTGGAATGAAGGCAGCGGAAGTCCGAAGCTGACGAACCAGTATATGTTCTGTCTGATCACTTTTCTCTTCATTTAAAAAAGCTTGTTGAATGATTTCTTCCGTTTTATCATAATCGCTCGTGATTTCTTGTCTAATCAGGATATCCATTTATAATCTCCTCTTCATTTGATCAAATGCCGTTTGACCTTCACCATTCCATATAAAAAAGACCAAAATATGCAAGTGATAAAACCTTGCCTATCCTCTAGACTCTTTCATTCTATCCTTTATTTATGTATAAACACCCGTCGACATAAATGGGATTTTCCCAATTTAAAAAGGATACCACTTAGGCTTTATCTTACTAAAATAATCATGGTCCTCCAAAAACAAGTGAACTTTATCTAACATGTCATTTATGTTGTCAGGAATAGTTTTTATTGTCCAAATTACAGTAGAGAATACACACATTGCTAGGTATAGTGAATATAACCTCCAAAAATATTCATCGGGCTCAATGTTATTGTAATATCCTTTGATTTGCCCGATTGAAAAAGGAATGCTTACATTTCGACTAAAAATACCGATTTTAAGGAATTCATGGATTGGGTCTCCCCAATCATATCTGTTAAAATCTACAACTCCAGCAAATTTTTTATTATTCACAATGATATTCCCAACATGGAAATCATCATGTTGAAATACATTGGGTCGTTGCTTCATAAGATGAATGTTTTCATCAATAAAGTCCATTATCTTTTTGTCATGCTTAACTTTTATTCCACACGCTAAATAAGCATTTACATAATTCTTATGCTTTTCCATTTTTCTTACATACCAAGACGTGACATGGTTTGGAGCAGTATATTGATGCATTTTTCTTAGTTCTTTTCCAGCCTCGATACCGATATTAAATTGTTCCTGTTCTGAGTATTGAGGCAGTTCCTCTTCAGCATCCTTACCATCAATGTAAGTCGTAATGATATAGCCTTGATTATCAACCGTACCAATCGAAATTGGTAGAGAGCAAGTGACATTATAATCTTGCATTTTTCTAGGATTGAATATTCCATCTCTTTAGAATTGAACTCATCATGATTAAACACTCGAAGAAGGACCTTTTTATTTTCAAGAATTATTAAATATTTTTGATCTGAAGAAGCTCCCTTTTTAATTTGAATAATGTCCTTACTATTACTTAATAATGGAATTTTATCGGTTAGTTCTTCAATCATGCTCTCACCCCTGATAATAATTTATGAGGACTAATATAAATGGTAACCTTTCTGTGAAAAGAAACTTTATACTCACCATTCCAGGTATAAGGTAATGCCATTCCGATAATACCCATTATAACAAAGTTGATTTTTACCTCGGTGTATTACTAGGGATCATTTTCACTTATTTAATCAGCTTAATCGACCCTGGAATACTTTCTTTCAATTTTCCAATGATTGCCGTTATGTTGATCATCATTTATCTATTTGCCTATATAGTTTTAATCCCAGTCACAAATCACTTAGGTAAGCTAAATATTTCTGAAGAATTAATGCAGGGAAATAGATAAAGCTTGAAGATGAGTAAAACGACAATGGTATAAATAATATTAGGCTTTTATACAGACTTTGTGAATGGTCTCTGCATAAAAGCCTTATATAAAAGTTTGGAGTTTTCCTGCTTCCATTAACGCCAAGGGAGATTTTCCTCTTCATTCATTAGACTGCTTCTCTTTTGCAAGCTTGTCGCGATCAATCGCTTTTGGAGGTTGTTCCATCCATCCATGATCAATCATAATATTAGCGCCATCTTCTACATAAAGACTTACATCCATTATAAACTTAGCGTACATGGCACCAATATCACGTCTTCCATTGAGTGATGCACCATTGGCATAAGATCTAATTTTCATTGAAAACGTATCAATTTTATGCCAGAGCATCAATTTATCTGAAAAAGGGGAAAAGGTCGACGTTGTTATTAGGTTATCTAATAGAGACGGCGACGGCAAATTATTTTTATGAAGTTGCTGCGAACAGGTTTCTATATGCTTGTTCGTCAATTCCTTCCCTCGTAACATAAATTTTTTTACTTTGTCTATTTTGGATACTTGGCCAAATGCAAGAAGCAATGCCTTACTTGTCACATTATTTTCGATATTATCAAATAGATGTGCCACTTCAAGCGCATGAAGAGGCCGGATATGACCGAAAAAACCACTTAAATAGTTTTGCTGTTTGACAAAGTCAACGCTTTTAGGATTAGGAAGAGTCGGTGGCTTTACATTCAAGCCTTTTTGGGTCGATACCTCATTAATTTGTGTGACAAGTTGCACAGTGGAGTCCAGAGTACGGATAAAAAAATCCTTTATATCTTTCCTGATCATTAAAGGGACGGCAATCGAATAGATACTCAATCCAGCCTTACTTGTATACTTTAAATAGTGAAGATAAAACTCATCAGCAAATAACCTTGGAGCCCCTAAGTTTACATCTTCATTCGTGAAGCCCATAGGAACAGGAAAATTTTCTTGAACAAAGATCTCCCTTATCCTCGACACAAGCGTTTGACTTAAAGTTAAGGCATCTTCTAAGACCTTCTTAATTTCTTTGTCTTCCACATGCTGAAGAAAATATTGGAGAACACAGCTAGCCATCGTATTCCCAGTGTATGTAGCCCAAAGTTTTCCCATTTCCGCTGCGGTTAATTGATCATGTATATCATTCGATTTTCGTGTTTTGATTTTAGTCGGCTTTGTCGGCTCCACTACATACGTGCCCCTTTCATAATGAACATTTTCTTTATTTTCAACTTAAAGATCGAAACTATTCATTATTTAGAAACAAATACGCGTTTTAGAATATGTTTTTGTCAAAAAAATACTTTTATTAGGTTACCAAACATTCACATTTTAGCATCCTGTTAAAAGTATATAATCATCTTAGTAAAGAGATAAGAGCTTTAATTCATCATCACTTTAGGCCATGCAACCTCTAATTGAATACCATTGTTATCCGTAAAAATAAAATTACATATACTACCTTGAGTATAAACGTCAGTCATAATTATATCTTCCCTCTTTAACTTTTCTCTCAAAAGAAGCCCTTGTTCCTCAGTCTCCACCGCGAAAGCAATGTGCTGAAGAGCACCTGGTAAATGGCTGTACAGTTCGGCCGCCCTCGGGTTCTCAGCCAAACGTCTTAATTCCTGATCGCTTCGAAAGATTTTGGCCTCTGGATTTTCGAAAAAATGAATTCCCCAAGTATCTACATTTCCAGGTTTAATAAAACAATGTCTCCCTCGTTGCTTAAATGCTGGATAAACATCTCCAACCTCCATCTCTAGCACAGTCTGATAAAAATGGATTGTCTCATCTAAATTTGGAGTCACCAAAGCAATATGGTGAAATCCCTGCCATATAAAATGCTTTTGCTCCTGTTCCTGCTGTTTTTTATTACTCATGAACACTCACTCCCTCACATTTAATTAGAATCCTAACTAATAAGGTAAAAAAATTACGATTTACTTTTTTTCAAACAAATTAACCGTTTTAATAAGGAGACTTTTCAACATTGCAAATTCTTCAGCCGATAAACCATCTTTAATCCGATCTTCAACTAGGTGTGTAAAGTGTTGGGTCTCCATTGCAATCTTCTTTCCCTCTTCTGTTAGGAAAATTTGCTTGTAACGCGCGTCTTTTGAATAGTTTTTGCGTATAATAAGCTTTTTCTTTTCTAATCCATTCATAAGACTGGTTACACTCGGACGCTCAATCATGAGGATTTGTTCTAATTCTGATGAAGTGATTCCAGGAAAGTAATGAAGAATCCCTAAAGCATTCCACTGAGTATGTGTCAATCCGACCTGCCTTAATTCTTCTTCAACTTCACGTCGTAACGTAATATAAGCTGTCTTGACTATCCTGCCAATTGGCCCCTGATCCCATTTCCAGCTTGATTTGTTTGTAGAATTATTCATGTGTATACCCTCTTTTAATATTAGTTAGAATTCTAACTAATATTAAATGAGTCGCCTTTCCTTGTCAAGATCGAAATGGTGCTAAACCAAAACTATATATAATTACAGGACTAGTTAAGATTAACCAATCCTGTAGCTGTTCTTGCTCTTATAGGGATCACACCTTTTTGCTGGTCTAATAGAACGAATTGTCCTTCTTCTGAATGAATTAACCTTACAATTCGATTTCCTTTGGCTTTAAAATCACGAATCCCAACAACATTTTTTAATCCCCATACTTTTTCAATCATAGCATTCATATATCTTCATCCTTGCTATATCCAAAAAACGTCATTTGCCCGTTTTCATTTTCAACAATACTGTACGGATGACTCTGGTCAGAATGTCTGCGAACGAATTTCCCTTCACCTACTGGATAGATTTCAATATGAAGATTGCCATTGAATCTTGTAAAATATAATTTGCCATCAATGTATTCTACATGGATCTTATCTTTCAAGTACACTCCACAATACCTTTGAAGCTTGTTTAC
This sequence comes from Bacillus sp. J14TS2, assembly GCF_018333015.1. Classification (NCBI taxonomy): domain Bacteria; kingdom Bacillati; phylum Bacillota; class Bacilli; order Caryophanales; family Bacillaceae; genus Bacillus; species Bacillus sp. J14TS2. The sequence goes on from NZ_BORE01000010.1 coordinate 81,970, forward strand.
AGTTATTGAAATCTCTTCATGCTTGATTGGAGGATCAACATCTACTTCATGGAGGATATCTGAAATTGCATCACCCAATCTGTACTGGTTGATTGTTTCATTATTGGAAAGAATGCTTACACAAATATCTTCATCGAAAAAATCCACCATATACGTACTGATTCCCAAATGATCTCCTCCATGGGAATATTTGTCTGTCTCATAAACCTGATGATGCACAAGTCCATAACAATAATTATTGCTATTTTCGTTATAGAATCTATTATACGCTTTCTCTGACAAGATTTTCCGATCGCGCAAACAGACATACCATTTGTATAAATCATCGCTGTTTGAAACGATAGCACCTGCACCGATACTAAATTTTTCGTTATAATAGGGAGATTTGATGGTTGTCTGAAAATCCGTTACATAGTTACAGGACCTATTTTGAATCGGTTTGCTGCTGTCATCCACACTACTGTTCATCATATTCAGTGGTAAAAATATATTTTTTCGAATATAGTCTTCATAATTATCTCCTGAAATGTTTTCAATAATCCATGCAAGCAAATTGTAATTTGAGTTATTGTAATCATATACTGTGCCAGGTGGTTTTGTAGGACTTTTCTTAATATATCGCTGAAAGAAGTCCTTCTTCGAATATTCCAACCGATTGTATCCAGCAAAAAAATCATCTTCAAAGTTATAAAAATTATACAATCCAGAAGTATGTGATAACAAATGATGGACAGTGATCGATTGATCAATTTGCAGATCAGTAGGCAAGTATTGCTGTGCGGGCTGGTCGATATCTAATCGTTTCTGATCATATAAGATCATAATCGTGAAGGCGGTAAACTGTTTTGACAAGGAAGCAAGAGAAAAACACGAATCGATCTTATTTTTAATCCCAAATTCAATATTCGCATAGCCGTATGCACCTTTAAAAAGGACCTCACCTTTTTTAACTACTTGAATAACCCCGTAAAAATCCCACAAATTGAGATATTGATTAATATAAACCTCTAATTTCGATCGTGTAGCTAGTATACGATCTCCTCCCTTAAAAGTATGAGTCATTCGCCTCTTCTACCTTTCATGAGTAGATAATAACCATTCCAACTTTTCCATTAATACTGACTTATATTTTTCCTTGTCATAGCTTGAATTATTTATTTTCAGTTGTTTGATATTCAACTTATTCACTATTTTCATTTCTAACTCTCTTCTTGCTTCTAATACTTTAATCGTTCCTTCTATCCCTTCATACCCATGTTGTTTTCCAAAGCCTTGAGTTGTGTAATATTGTATAAATCCTTCTGACCAGGCTTTTGGTCTTTCCCTGACCGCCTTTTTAAACGAATATGCAAGGTCATCTTGTTCAATATAAACTAAAACAGGATTTAAGCGCTCTATTTGTCTTTCTAATTTTTTTACATAATCAATTATTTTCTCTTCTTCTTCACCATATTTTATCATACCAATCGTTAAGGGATTCTGGATAAAGCAGCATTCAAAAATATAGGTTTTATGATCATGAACGGCATTGTTTGCAAATTCAGCCCATTTGCTATCAATTAACTCCACATTTTTCGCAAATGGTAATTCATATATATCCTTTTTAAAAATTTCGTTCAATAATTCATCCGGAAACTGATCACCAAATTCATTTTTTATCTTACTATATGGCAAAAAATAATGTTGATCTTTCTCTATTACTCTATGAAGAAATACCTCTCTAAAACTTCCACTAATGGATAAGATCTTATCAAACTCATCTTTAGTGAACCAGGCTACCCCATCATAATCCGCCGGGTGGTCTAAGTTCCCTTCTAAAACTAGTTCGACTTCCTTATTATTCTCTGAAAGAATGCCTTTAATAAGCTCTGCAGTGGTTGATTTTCCAAACCCAGGTAATCCCTCGACAATAATTAGTTTTGTGTTCATAAAATGTATACGTTCCTTCCTTTCAATACTTGGAGACCTACTTATCGGGTATTAACGTCCATTATTCCCTACTTAAACTTTCTAAAATCTTATAGTCTTGAAGTGGGATCCTACAAACAGTTATTTACTCCACTAAAAACACTCCTTTGAGTTTTTTGGAACACTATTCGCAATCATCTTAGCTTCAGCTTTTATAAATAATCGGTCATTATTTGTTCTATTAACAATGTAATATCTTCTGCTGTTTTACATTCAATAATTTGATCATGGTATCTGGTCAATAATCCATATCTAGCTATTTTTTGCAGATCTGGACTCGATAAGTCATTCCCCTGTCTAGGGATACGTTCGACATCCCATAAGCTTTTTTCACACTCGGGTCCATCATGCACGAGTTCCGAATTTGGGATGACGAGAACCATCCTATCTACTTCCGCTTTTAGTTCGATTAATTCTTTCACTGTATCCTGCCAATCATTGCCGACTAGACTAATCCCGCCGTCAGTAATCAGAAGCACGATTGTTTCTTTGGTGTATGCCTTTTCTTTGCGTACATTTTTCAATGCGAGCGAGATTCTTGTTCCATTCTCCCAAGAATTTGCTTGCTTTTTCATATCTTCATACAGCTCTCTAAATGATCCCTTTTTGCTCAAAGAGTTTATATGGGTTGGCAGATCCGAAAAAATATACGTATGAATCGATGCAACTTGTTCCAAGCAAGAAATAATGTATAAAGTAATGGCTACATACTTCCCCATTGAGCCTGATACATCCCCAATAATTAACAATTCAAGTGATTTATCTCGATGAGATGACAGGGAGGGACTATCTTTATAGCTAAACCCATTAAACAGACCACCAGCTTCTGCTATTTTTCTCACAGTCCTTTTTGCATCGATATTCTTATACCGTCTTTTTTTAACAATTTGCTGTGATTTGAACTCCGGGCTCGAAGTGCTTTTGACTAATCTTCGAAAAACATATTTCATTTCCTCGATATCCTGATCATCTAGATGTTCAATATTATTTTCCAGGCTTTGTGCTATCGATTGGACTGAAGTAGTTTGATCTTGTCCCTTATGATAGAACGATTCAGTGTTTCTCTGAACAGGATGTTCTTCCGCTTTTGATATCCATTCATCTAAATACTCATAAAAATGATAATTGCTTAATTCATCTATGAATTCTCCATACTCTTCCTCAGATAAATTCCCTGAGTTTAGTAATTTTTCTGATCTACTCTCCGATAAATCCGTTAGATATACTTGATCATCGCCATCAATATCCAGCTTCTTATTGCTAGGATCTGTGCTTTTTGTCGAATCCATCCGCTCAGCTTCTATAGGATCACTACTTACCCTCGGGCTCTCTATTTCTCGAGATAGGATCATGTGATCAATCATCGCATCTATAGACATCCTCATCCGCTTTTTCTCTAGGTAGTTATCCTTCAGTTGTTTATACCATTTAATGTAGGATTCGATATTTAAATGACTGTCCATGAGGATATTTCATCCCAGCCTTTCTTCTCATCTTGCGGATATTTTAAAATCAGTCCGATCGTCACTTGTATCGCTTCAAGAGTAAGAACTCCATTATTTTCCAAGAGAAGAGCATTTGTCCATTCTAAAACTTCCCCGATCGACGGGTTCTTTTCTAGCGGCAATAGCCGAAGACGATGAACGATATAGGCAATTCGCTTCGCCATAGCATAGCTACAACCCGTTTTAGTTGAAAGCATTTCCGCTAACATCTTTTCTTCTGGAAATTTAAGCTCAATCCAAGCAATCCGACGCATAATGGCTGGATCCAAGGTTTGATATTCATTACTAGTGAGAAATATGTATATAGGTGATTTTGCTTGCAATAATTTCGGTTCTTCCGCTAAATCATGTACAACCATTTGTTTTTTATCTAAAAATCTAAGAAAAAAATTGGATGTTGTTTCATTTAGCTTATCAACCTCATCAATTCTTAAAACAACAGGTTGCTCCGAATGTAAGCATTCTAAGAGTGGGGTTAAATTAAGATATTCCTTACTGAATGGATCACCAGTTAAGCGATTTGTCTGTGCATCCACAATTTGCTTAAATGAATTCCAGGAAACACCTATGTCTGCAGCCTCAAGCTGACTATGACATTCAATATCTATAAATTTTGCATTCAACAGCTTACTCATTTGCTCAGCTAACTCTGATTTTCCAATCCCAGGTTCACCCCTCAGACCAATAGGTTTTCCTAGTGTTAAATAGGTAATTAGTTTTTTACAGTAATATTGATTTGCTGCTAATGCTTTTTTCAATTCTCTATAATCTGTTACGACCATCTGGAACCTAACTCCTTCCAAATTAGGAATTTAATGTAGCGTCAGCATTTGTAGGCATTCTATTTATTTCTTTCAGGAATCTATTTACGAAGTCGCATTCAGAAAACTTCTCATAAAAAATTCCTTTGTTTTTAACCATGAATCCTGACTTGCAAGGGCGGTCCCCTTTGTATGGCGGCCTGCATTACCTACGAACAGATATGGTATTCCAATAGAATGTGTCCCGCCTTGATAATTATAATGATGATACTCATATGGGTGATCGTACTTCTTTAGGCGATCCATACCCGTTTTCGAGAAATTTGGCACAACACCATCTTCTTGTCCTGTAATAAACATAACTGGCCCTTTGATTTTTTCAACTGGGATCGTTGCCTTCTCCACTATATCTGGATCTGAACCAAGATGTCTATACCACTCCACATAAGGGTTTCCTTCATTCGCTTTAAACATTCTCAAGCATTCTAATGCTACTTCCTTTGGATTATTTGGCGTAGCATAAGGGATTGGTTTCCCATTATAAGTCCAAGATGGCGGCAGCGTTTCAGCATCTGACCATGGTACTATTCCTGCAAAGGATATAGCGAATCCATTTAACGCAACGACAGCTTTTATTTGCTGAAAAAGGGATCCACTTAGTAGTGCAGCCTCCACACCCTTGGATGTTCCATGGATACCTAGCCACCCCGCTTTGACGTCTTCCCGGCTTTCCATCCAAGTAATCGCTTTTTCTACATACTCTAACGGAATATGTGCAAGTCTTTCCGGTAAGTCTTCCATACCAAAATAAGCCAATGCTAAGGTCGTAAATCCATGAGATGCAAGCATGGCAGACATGTACTCATTTAATCCTCCCTCAGAGCCACTTAAAAAAATGACGCCAGGACGTGGAATTCCATCTTTAGGAGAAAATAATGTTGCGACTAGGCCATTTTCACGTATCGGAGTTCTTACAATATCCTCCGATAACCATAACCTTTTGAAATCCTTTGAGCATAAGATCTCATTATCAGCGTTTCGGACTTCAAGGGTCATCTCTTGGGGAGAATTGGCGCCTTGTCTACCGGACTCACTATTATCCTGCTGAACTACTTTTTCAATTTGAAGTGACCAAAAAAGCCCCATCGGATCAATTCCTTGATAAGTCCCACCAATTGACGGTTGCGATGCAAGATCTACCTCACCATTTTCATCCACAATATACTCTCCCTGCGAAGCGAAATGATTGCTTTTATTCTGAGATATACGCCGTGCTTGGATCATTACAAATTGTCCTGCTTGAAGTCCTAAAACCTTGATTCTAACAGGCTCATCAATTAGGGATTGAATTGGCTCAACCGTTATTCTCAAACAAAAAACCTCCTAGGATTATTAGAAAAGCGCAAGCGCCTTGATGTAAGACGAAAGGTTAAGTTCGCGCCGTCCTGGCGCAACACCCTTCTGACTAACATCCTGTTGCCCTCCGACAAGCAAATGTTCTGAGCCAAGAAAAGTCCGGTTTTGACTTTTATTGGCTCAGGTTATTTCGTGGAACATCGGCTAAGGACGCCACGTCCGCATGTCTTCGCCGATGGACTCGCCTCCTACGAGTCTCGAGGGGCTAGGCGCTGGAGCTAGATCAAAACATTAGCCAAAATTTAATATTCATAAGACTATCTATCATATTAATTAAGTTCCTTCCTTCTATCGAGCTCAAATCACAAAGTTTAAATGGAACTCTCCCTTCTCGGAAAAAAGCTATAATACAGGATTCATTAGTTTTTATAATTTAAACAAAACAGGCAGTAAGTTATTTTCAACATGAACACAAATCAAACCCATTACTGCTTTATCAGTTAGGGCTTGATTTGTTCATTTCGAATCCATCTATTATTTTCTTACAGCTTCATAAATGAATTCCTGTTTACCGTTGGTCGGTTGTTTACCATATTCGAAATCCGCAGATATGACAACATCAGAAAAACCGACACTCTCTAGCACAAATTTGAATTCTTCTACGCCATACCAACGCAATGCAAACCGCTGTAACTCAGTTTGAATTAATTCGCCATTACGCCATTTCTCATATTTCAGATAAGAAACTTTACATTGATTAAAAATATCTACCTCAACCAGCCTATCTTCCATCGTAATAGTATCGCCATTGGGCATGGTGAATGGAGTTATTTTAGTCTTATCTATAGGCTCTAGACTAATATTGTCTGGCAAAAAAAGGTCTAGAATAAGACGACCACCGGGTTGGAGATGGTCAAAGAGTTTCTTTAATGCTGCAATCGAATCTTCACGCTTTTCAATCAACAAAAATGAGCCAGCAGGGATAATAATAGCTTCATATTTGTTTGGCAAAGAAAGTTCTTTCAAATCTGCTTGATATAAGTTTGGCATCAATCCGCGTTCTTCACAGCGTTGTTGACAAGAAGCCAACATTTCCGGAGAAGAGTCAACACCATCAATTATGAATCCGGATTCAAGAAGCGGAATAATAACTCGTCCGGAACCAACCATTGCTTCAAGAATTCTTCCCTTGGCAGGTTTTAGTCTATCTTTATAGTATTCTATATCTCCGTTAAACGCTTGCCCGATTTTCTTCGTTAAATCATAAACTTCAGTACATAGTTCTCCATAATTACTAAACGACATTCGCTAGTCCCTCCGTGTTTTGTTTTAAGCACGGAAAGGTTCTCAATTGAAGCGTGATTATCCCTTCCGCACCTCTAATATAATTGAAGTCACGAATATTTTTCTCATTATCACAATCATCACTCACTTTCTAGTATAGTATGGATAACCTTATCATAAGGGGAAAAGTACTTCTATACCGAAAACAATTTTAATAAAACTCCCCTTTAGCGCTCCATATCAAGACATTTCAAAAATTTATTAGTTGCAATCTTTTGAAAAATCACCGTTTAAGAAATGATTAGTCATGCAAAAGTTCATTGAGAATTTGGATTTTACTTTGATCTTTATTATCTTTTTTGGTTCGGCGATATCCATCTATTGAAGACCTCTTATATACTTTAAGGTATTCAGAAATCGAGAGTGTACGATATATTGCTCCACTATCTTCGTTTTTCTTTAGATTATTGTAATCTACATCTGCAAACTTTTTTAAGTCCTCATAATAGGAAATACCGATTTTCACATTTCCCTTCTGAAACTCAAGCTCGTGTAAATCAATTAATTCGTATCCTAAACGGCCAAGTACAGCTTCTAATAGTTCCCATTTCTCCTCTAAAAATGTTAAAGGAACGAGAATATCGATGTCTTGCGGAGAAAATTCAATTTCCGTCACCTTTTCAAGTCCCAACGAACCATATAAAACTGGAATAATATTCAACTCTTTATTCATCATTTTCGCAATTTCAATAAATTCGTCATATAAAAACATTTCTTCTCCCCTAATTTGACTAACTCAAGTCTATATAATATCTCACTTCCACCTTTTCTTTACAAAAACCTACTGATTCATACAGCGACAAAGCTGAATCATTCGATGTTAGAACCACCAACTGGGCTGTTTCCAATCCATTGTCTTTTAGATATTTTAGGGCCTTCGCCAGTAAATACTTCGCAATTCCTCGTTTTCTCCATGGTTGACGGACAAAAACATTTTCAATAAACCCATAGGTTCCTTTCTTCCATACCATTAAACTACCTACGACTGTATCTCCCTCGCGTACGACCATAGTTATCCATAGTGGAAATTGTTTATACTCAAACAATCTTTTTAATCCTAACGGGGTTTCAGGCCAAACCTCGGCATCCAATTCCAAATATTTATGTTCTTCATCTGTGGTCTCTAGCTCCCATAGCATAAAGTGGAGATTTTCAGTCAACGAAACTTCAGGGATTGGACAATTTAGATTGCGTCCCATCGTGTACAAGCTATTTAGATTACGAAAACCCTTGCGTTCGGTAAAAAACTTATTATTAGCAGTCTCATCGGATTCATTACCTATACAGAGGATTGTTCTGTACTCATTGGATAACGATTGCTTCAGTTCCTTCGCACGAGAATAAAGACAGTGATACACTTTGTCCAGCAAATCATAATCATATTCCCTCTCAGGAAGTGTTTTCAGATTAATATAGATCGTATGTTTACTATCTACTGAACGCCCTGGAGGAACCATATCAATAATATCAACTTGTCCCTTTGCTACCATCTTTCCATCTTCAAAGGCACAAAATACATTTTTCCAATTCTCCTCATCGCCAACCCACCAAAATACAACATCACTCCCTGAAGTAACCGTTTGAAAAAATTCCCCAAGCAATGGCATATCTTCCTTTTTAAAATTACGGATTTCAATTTGAGCATCGTGAAATTGTGTTAAGCGATCCAGTTTAATACACCTCTCTATAATAAGAAAATTTGCAGTTTATTGAAGCGTTCTCCCCACCTTAGCATAAGGGCACAAGTACTTCTATACCGAAAACAATTTAAATAAAAATCCCCTCAACCATGCTTTTAGTCGTTCCATGTCAAGACCCAAACTACCTAAACTGTTCCCTTGAAACTTATGTTACCAAGCCCTTACTACTTTTCCATGTTCAAATCTTTCAAACAAAAATGTAAGAATTCTCTTAGCTGCATAATCAGCCGACTTTAACTCTTTTCTGTTCACAGTATCTTTATGCATATCCGTGTCAACCATGCCCGGCCGAATCGCCATGATTTTAACATTCTTTGTTTCTATTCCAATACTTTTTGTGAAAGTTTCAAGCCCTGCCTTCGATGTGGAATAACAACTTCCACCAGGAGATAAATTAAATGAGGAACCAGATGAAACATTTAAAATTCTTTTTTCAACATCATATTGTTCAGTGTGTTTGATAAAACTCGAAGTTAAAATCATTGGGGAAAGTAGATTGACATTCATTAGTTTTATAATAGAGTCTGGTTCTGTCTCTTCAATCTTTTGCGAAAAAACTAAGCCTGCATTATTAATCAGCGATAAAGACTCAACAACAGAAGAATCAACCTTCTCAACGATTTTCCGCATCAGCTCTTCTATTTCATATACATTGCTTAAATCACATTGGAAATAATCCAATTTAGCGTTTCTCGAGTTTGCCAGTGAAATGAGTGAATCATTTCTCTTCCTTGAAACACATATCACATGGTGATTTTTTAATAATAATTTTTCACATATCGATTCGCCTATCCCTCGTGAAGCTCCCGTCAAAATAAAATAATTCACTTTATCACCCTCATTTTCTTTGAGTAATTCGGTTGCTGTTTTTTTCGGATAACTAACTTAATGAATATGCAATGTAAGATGGAACCTTAATATGACTATTTTTGATAAGATGATAAAAGATAAGTTTCAAGCTCGCGGAAATTAGTTATTCTATCCTTCTCATCACTATGTTTATCATTCCTGTCTAATAATAATGATCGGATTCCATATTTCTTGGGCTCAATAAAATCATTTATATAGTTATCTCCAACAAACAAAATTCCGCTTGGGTTTGAATGGGATTTCTCTATTGCCTCTTTGTAAATAGTAGGGTGTGGCTTTCTCCATCCATTGTCAACTGACGTAATTACAAAATCAAAATAATTATTTATTTTGTTAATCTTAAGAAGCATTTCAATCCCACTTTCAACCTTAAAATTAGACACCACTCCTAGTCTAAAATGAGTTGCTAATCTCGGTAATACTTCCTGTACTTCTTTCTTCACATAACACCTTGAAATATAATTCTCCCAATAGTTCTTTAATAATTTCTTCTTAATCTCAGCGCTTAGATCATTATTGATTGAATGATTCATTTCAATTAACAAGCTAAAAATTTGTTCCATATCATATTCTTTATGTGTAGGTAATTCACAATTAAACTTCTTTCGTGCCAATTGATGAGTTTGAAAAAACTCATCAAAACTATCCCAATATTCTTCTGTTCCGGAACCGTTAAAAGCCCAAAAGGAATAATCTCTAGGATCTGGTATATCAGTCAAGTCAACAAGCGTTTCCATACAGTCAAATAATATGCAGTGAATGTTAAGTGGTTTAAAAGACAACATAACACCTCCAAACTATTAAACTATAATAATATTCAATGTCTTTTCCGCGAACAAGCACTGGGCTTACGATCATGTATAAGTAGTTCTCTTTAAGATATTTAATAGAAACAGATCTAAATTAACTCAATATCAAATTGATAAGATTAGATTATTTATTCCTAATAATTATTAAATGGTGATAATTAATGACCTTCAATCCCTTTGACGTTGCATTTTTATCAAAAATTTCTTCAACATCTTTTAGACATTTCTGCCAGGCAACATTCTTTAAGGTCTGGCTTTGCCCAAAGCATTTTTTGATTAAAATATCCTCTGGAGTAGATAGATACTCTACTTCCTCAATAACTTCAATATCCAGGTCTGTTAATTCATTCATTTTATAGTTATTTTTAATAAGCTCAAGGTCAAACGGATTTACAGGCAGTGGATGATATAAACCGGGAAATTGTCTCCGGAGCCCTCCATCAGTTCCACCGTGAAAAAGCCCGATAATAATACCGCCTGGTTTCGTTATCCGAGAGGCTTCCTCGTACAACCAAGGACCTTTTTTTGTATACACTAAGTCAAAATACCGATCGGGAAAAGGTAGTTTTTCATCTGCATGAACGTTTAAAAAACGAATTGAATTTGTAGGTTTATTTTTATTTGCTGTTTCAATAAAGCCATTTATAACATCTATGCCAACAACTTCTTTTGCCTTTGCTGCCCATTGATATGTAAATTCACCGTGGCCGCATCCAATATCAAGGATTCTCGTGTTCTTTCCCACATATTTAGATATTCTTTCGGCCAATATCATCGCTGCCGTTGGTTCAGCAAATTGTGATTTCCAAGGGTAATTATATTCTCCAATCTCCGTACCTAATTGCTTATACCATTGTTCACTATGAGGGGGTATCCATTCTGGATGTTTCATTACATCATACAACACTTTTTGACTTCCCATTTCTATCCGCCCCTTTCCAAACAAAAAGTCAGCTTACTCTTTGTATAAAATTGGATTACTTTAACATTCTAGAAAGAAAAGTGTTTTTTTCTTATTTTAGTTTCGTCACATATGTACCAATCTATGATATTAATAATGTTCAACAAACGTTGGAGTCTTATAACTTTCCCCATTACTGATCCATCGAGCTAAAGTGTCCCTCGTTGGTGCACCCATTATAAAATTCACATCGTCTTTAGGATGCTTATCATAATCAGTTATTTCGGATAGTGGAACCCATTGAATACCTATTTGATGTGCGTCTGGCGTGTCTCCCACCTTGGCTTCGTTATCTGATGTAATTTTGCATAGGAACGTAAAATCAATCTGATGTATCCCCTTATCTTTTTCAGGAAATAATGAATCCCTCTCAGCGATAAATTCATTCAAAAATAAAAGTTGTTCAACTTCAACTTCTAGACTTACCTCTTCACCCACTTCCCTTTTCAAAGTATCGAATATGCTTTCACCGTGCTCCTGTCCACCACCGGGAAGAACATAAAATTCTCCCTGGACACCCATCCTTTTTAAAACAAGTAAGCAATTCCCATGAATAATTATTGCCCTTGCGGCAGTTCTAATTGCCATTCTAAACACCCCATTACTTAATTTTAACTACATAAGTGTATTAGTCATTTTCCTACTATAAATCTATTCCTTCCATTTTAAAAAAAGAATTTCACGAATTGCTTAACCTATTTAAATCTGCAAGTATCCACTGAGTGGCATCCAACACATTGTCTACAACATGATCAAGCGCTATCTGTTTGTTAGATTGTTCTTGCAATGACTGTAAACCTCTACCTGTTTTCACTAATATCTTTTTTGAACCAACATTAGCAGCAGATACCATATCACTCCATCGATCACCAACAATATAACATTTTGTCAAATCCAAATTATGTTCCTTTTGAGCCTGCCACAATAACGTTGGTTGAGGTTTCCGACATTCACAATTTTCTTCTGGAGTGTGGGGGCAATAATAAATGCCATCTAAAAAGGCGTTCTTTTCCTTTAAAGCTTCCATCAACTTACCGGTGCCTTCTAAAAATGTTTGTTCTGAAAACTTTCCCATCCCGATCCAGCTTTGGTTGGTGAAGAGATATACTTTGATTCCTTCGTTATTCAAGCGCTTAATTGCTTCTGCTGAAAAATCATAGAGAGTAAATTCAAATGGATGGACACCTCCGCCATCACCACCGATCGTGCCATCCCGATCAAGAAATACACCAGTCATTTTAACAAATCACCACCCACTCATAATGGTCTATCTATCCTCCCATTAATTCAGCTCTGTACAGTATTTTACAACCCCTTCTTGCCATTCTTTTAGCCATTCTTTAAACCTAAATTATTTAATAGCAGCTAAAACATTACCTCTAATAGAATTGGAGCTTTTTAGTTAGTATTATCATTGTTTTTTTATAAGGTCGTCTATAGCATTTGGATATAATGGTTTACTTAATTCAAGAATTGCCTTTGCATATTCTTGAATTTCCTTCTGAGCATCATGTTCTAATCTTTGATTTAGAAAATGACAAACCGACTGTAAGGATGCAGTCCAATACCAACGTACATACATTCCATATGCAGGGAGAAATAATCTCGCTTGTTCTGGACATATTCCATCTTTCAGGGCTGATTCATATTTGCGTAATCCCTCGTCAACATAGGCCATAAGTTCACTGCTATATTTATCACCAATTTCCAAAGTAACTATTTCTCCACTGCCTTGCTTAGAATTTTTTGGTTTACTTCTCCATTCTTTACTTGAAGGAATATAAAAAGTAGGCTCTTCTGTTATATATCTTCGACTTGATTCATTCCAAGCATCTAAACTATCTCCTGTACCCTCTTGGTGAGAGGAACCAATTACATACTTCCACCATTGTCTGGCTACCATGAGTGGTGCATACACTTCAAATTGCATGATTACATGTCTAAATGGAGAAGTATGGCCTTCTCTAGCTAAAAATTTAATCAACTTAATATCCTTTTCATTCAATTCTTTGGATTCTTTTGCATAAGAAACTCTAGCAGATTTTACTACAGTCAAATCTGAACCCATATGATTTACAAGTCGAACATAGCCCTTGTCTAATACGTTTATCATATCCATTTGGTTGGCACTCCTCTATTTTTTTCTACTATTTACTTAAAAAGTCGTTCGCCAGGAAAGTCATTATTTTCTATCCAGTTTTTTCAATAAATCGATCATCTCGTCATTTTGTTTATTCGCTTTTCTTAACTGGATTTCTATGCTAAGCATGATGGTGGCGCTTACAATAAGGACTATAAGGACCATTTGAATCTCTCCTGTATTTATCAACTCTTTTTCACTCTTGACAAAAAGTAAATAAGAATATTCGCAACTGAAAAGCCTGCAATCGCTAAGAACAAATAAGAACTTACAGCATCCCCACCTAATCCAAGCTCATCTACAATAATTCCATTGAAAAATAACAGTTGGGCTGAAACCAATACTAAAATGAAGGATAGGCTCAGTACCGTGACTCCGTTGATCAATTTCTTTCGGACTTTTGGGATAATAACTCCTAAAAACAAGAGTAACGTCATAAGCAAAATAGTCCAAAAAATAGGTCTAAGCAAAGTGAATACACCTAAGGTTTCGAAAGATTCGTAACTATACATTTCTCTTCTCCTTGATTGTATTGGTTCAGCTTCGATTTAAAACATCCAGGTTTAGTTTCACTGTACTCTCCCACCAAATATCTCTATTTCCATTCAGGTAATTTGCAATTAAATGTCTGAAAGGATAAGGCTGCAAATGTTGCTGATCTAAATTCCTTCCGTGCCACCAGAAAAATTCAAGATGCGGTTCGATTGCGATTGGATTGGTATCAAGACGTAAGTCACTACAATGGACTTCAAATACCTGATTGATTTCGCAATGAACGACTTGATCTAGTTCCCATTTATGTTCAACTACACCGAGAAAACGTCCCACTGTACAAGGAATCCCCAACGCTTCATTGATTTCTCGTTTCAATGCATCTTTGGCGCTTTCTCCAAACTCGATATGGCCCCCAGGTAAAAAAGTGTTTGTCTGCCCTTCGCTTTTGCGAGTAATATTTTATCGTCGCAAATGACCAGACCTCTTGCTAAGTGATGAAAGGGTTTTTGCAAAATCAACTTCCTCCTACTCTTTAACTAAGTATTTTCCTGGATCCATAAACGTAATTTTTCGGCATAGAAAGGACGTTGATCTGGTTCAGTCCCATCCCCTTTGGTTAAATAGAGTGTATCGTTTGCATATCTCGGATAAACGTGAAGATGATAATGCCATACATCTTGGTTTCCAGCAGGCTCATTATGTTGTCGAGTAGAAATTCCATCACATCCATATGTATGTTTCATCGCAAGCGCCGCCAATTGAGCAGCACGATGGATTTCTGCCGCCAGTTCTACTGGCAGTGTATACATATTCTCAAAGTGTTCATTCGGAATAACGAGAACATGCCCTTTGTTATTCGGCCACCATTTGCTTGCGATAAATGCCGTTACATGTCTATTTTGATAGATAATGTCTCTTTGTTTTGTTCCTTTATTTGGTCTTTCATTTCCTGACACAATTCGACAAAATGGACATTCGTATGCTTCAGGTTTATGTGAGAAAGACATCTTTATCTCTCCTATTCTAAAGATTGAAGAGGGCTGGTTCCCAGTCTTCTAAAAGTGCCCAATTAATCTGTGGATTTCCATTTAACGAGCTCATTGAGCCTACGTATGTTTTTTCAGTCGATATTCCTAATTCCAAGTAATGTTTCGCAATTTCAATGGTAGTCGCTGAAACATCCAATGGAAATAGCTCCTCCCATTAATGTACTATTCAAATTTACAATTTTACTCGTGAAGGCGCCTTCAACAGATTGAATATCATTGGTTAATCTTGACATAAGTTCTCCGCTTTGTCGTGTATCATAGTATTCAAGAGGCATATGTATTAAATGATCAATAAATCTTAATCTCATCTGGCCAATTATGTAATTCGTTCGTGTTGAAAGTAAATAATTTAAATAGAACTCTATCACCATAAGGACAAATATAAAAACTGTGATACTAATAGAAATGAGTATAATTTCCGAATCGGCCCCAGTTACTGCGTCGATGATTAGTTTTAATAGCCACGCAAAAAGGACCGTCTGGGTCAGAGTCAGCACTCGAGCACACATTAACATAGAAAAATAGTATTTTCTATGTTTGCCAAGAAGGGAAAGTAGTTTAAAAAATTGATTATCTTTTATTGTTCTAAACAACCTGACACCTCCTATTGTCATTTATTATGCGAATAAATGGCGGTACATTGCGTTTTGTTGTAAAAGCATTTCATGTGTATCATCTGCTATAATCCTTCCACCCTTCAATACTAAAATTCGATCTGCGCTTTTCACTGTAGTAATTCGATGGGCGATGATGAATGTTGTTCGTCCTCTTCTTAAATGCAATAAACTTTGCTGTATCTTCCTTTCTGTCTCTGTATCTAAAGCAGAAGTTGCTTCATCTAATAGTAATATGGGGGCATTTTTTAGAAGTGCTCTTGCGATTGCAATTCTTTGGCGTTGTCCACCTGATAATGTCACTCCATTTTCTCCAACGATTGTCTGATAGCCCTCAGGGAGCCCTATTATAAAGTCATGAGCAAACGACATTCTCGCAGCATTTTGAATCTCATCCCATGATGCTTGTTGATCTCCACAGCGAATATTCTCCGCAATCGAACTAGGAAATAAATGGATATCCTGAGAAACAACGGCCAATTGTTGACGTAATTCACTAGGAATCCACTCATCGATTTCTCTTCCGTATACATATACCTCTCCGTTTTGTATAGGGTAAAACAATGTTAGAATATCTATGATTGTGCTTTTCCCTGATCCACTTAATCCTACTAAGGCCACCGTCTCATTATGATAAATATGAAACGTTAAATTATTCAATACAGCTATTTGTTTGTTATAGGAGAACTGCACATTCCTAAAATGAATAATCGGGGCAGTCATTTCCTTATTAAGTAAAGAAAGATCTATTGGCTTACCGGTTTGACGCTCCAATGGATAATCAAACAACTCATAAATCCGTCTAAATCCGGAAATACTTGTACGAAATTGAGAAAACAAATGAAGGATCTGACTAATAGGCCCTGATAGGTATTGCATAAGGAAAATAAAAGCAACAAGATCTCCTGCACTCATATTCGTATTCATTGCTAAATAGCCCCCGAATATGGCAATAATTAAATAAGGGGCCACAACAAGAAACGATGTGATCGCATGTATTAAGAAAGTTCGTTTCGCAATTTGGCGTTTCCGCTCCATTATCTCCTTTACTTCATCTGCATACTTTTTGTAATACGTTTGCTGCAAATTAAATGATTTGATCATGGCTATGCCTATTATCGTTTCTCTAACCATGGTGTTTGCTTGTCCTTCTCGTGTCTGCACTTCAAATGAAAACCGTTCAATGAAGCTACTAATTTTACTAACAATTCTCGTGATAATAGGCATCAAGATAACCGTACAAATAGCGAGTAACCAATTAATGGTTAATAAGTAAAGAAATGTCCCTAGAAAAAGCACAGGCTGTAAAATCATGTTATGGAAAGTATTCTTAAAAAAATCCTGAATTAATCTTATATCATTCGTCATCCGGGAAATGATATCACCTGAATGACTGTTCTCCAATGTTGGCACCTGAAAACGTAACATTCTATGAATGACAGTCTGATTCAAACCTTTAACAATCCCACCGCTAAATACATTTGTTGCATACTTAGAAACATATTCCGAAATAGCTCCAACTAAAATAACCGGGAGAATAAGAAAAGCTGTATAAAATGTTTTTGTCCAATCCCCATTTAAAGCCGTATCCGTCATTATTTTGAGAAAGTGAGCATTGACAATGTTCACTACACCAACCGTAAGCACTCCAATCATTACAAATATAAGCCACTTAAAATATGGTTTTAGATATTGAAATACCCACTTGATAAATGCG
Organism: Bacillus sp. J14TS2; assembly: GCF_018333015.1. Taxonomy (NCBI): domain Bacteria; kingdom Bacillati; phylum Bacillota; class Bacilli; order Caryophanales; family Bacillaceae; genus Bacillus; species Bacillus sp. J14TS2. Next base: position 99,259 of record NZ_BORE01000010.1, read on the forward strand.
TGTTCCAAGGCGATTCACCACCTTTAATATGGATTACTACCCGCTCCAAGACTATAGTGACAACCCTGCTTTCCAAGACTGACGTTGCTTAGCATTTCATGACTTGAGTTAAATTTCCTCAAGTCACTCACCATTATCTTCCTTAAGGTAAGGGAATTTATTTCCTTTTAACAAACAGCTGAAGAGCAACAATGATAGCAAATATAGCAACACAAATAGTACTAATCATAGTTATCCAAAAGTGAAATGGGATGGCCCCTTCCCCTACGGGGCCTATCCTGGGTCTGTTAATTTCATAAAAACTCCATATAACCGCAATGAGTAACATGATACCTGAAAATAACAAGAAATATTTCCTCATAGATTCCCTCCTTTTTTTTGTGCCACGAGCATGTTCCATGGAATTCTTGTATGTCATAAAATGAAGATGTGTCTATATTTTTTGTTCTAATGAAATTTGAGCATAATAATATTTACATATGTAAGGGTATTCAAAATAGAGCTACCTAATTTAATTTGGAAGGTGACTGCACTAAATGGATATTCTTCTCTTAATTATATTTGGCGCTAAATCGATTAACTCATTTCCGTTCACTTCTTTTACAATATTGAACCACGCATCATTAATAGTATTGGGGAACATTGCTCCAGCAATAGCAGCTCCCATAGAGGCAACTGAATCTGTATCTCCACCTATATTTGCTGCTAAAAGGGGGGGCAACCATAATTATAAATTCTATACGGCTCACTAAATTCCTTCAAACTCAATCATCTCAGCAATGGTTTCAGCAGTCGGTTTCCCCATGATTTGCTCTACAAGGTAGATAGCCATATTGATTCCAGATGAAACGCCTCCAGAAGAAATAAGATTCCCATCATGCACAACTTTACGGTCCCTTATCACTTGAATATCGGGATATTTTTGTTGAAGGATTTTCCAGGTTAAATGATGAGTGGTGGCCTTCCTGCCGTCTAGTAAACCAGTTTCTCCTACAATATACGCCCCAGTACAGACTGAACATATATACTCAATATCCTTATGTGCCAGAATCCAATTACATAGTTTCTGATTATTAGCCATCGATTGGACTACTCGCAATGGTCCTCCTGGAACGATGAGAATATCCAATTCAGGACAGGTCTCCATACTAAAATCAGGTTTTATTCTTATACCAGAATGCGTTTTTATTTCATTTCCTGTCTCAGACACCGTAAATACTTCAAATGGCCTTGTTGGCAATAATTGCTTTTTATAAAGGGTAATTGTTTGTTCTACTTTGTTATTAGCCGTTAATGACAGCACCTCTGCCGGCCCAGCAAAATCCAAAACATCGACATAATCGAATAGGACGATTCCTACTTTTCTCTTTCTCATGTATTGCTCCCCCTTGCTCCCACATGAAAACTCTTTTCTCCTGTTGGTCATCTATTCATTTCTCTATTTTTATAAAGCTATTTCTCTCATAAATATTCATTAGCTGCTTTAATGCGTAAAAACATGGTCACAATCGTACCATTATTACGATTGCACGAATGTTGTTACCCGCAATATATCATATTTTGAAGGAAAAAGAACGAAATCCTCCCAGATTATAGCAAAAAATAGAAGTTCTTCCAGTCATCTATGAGATCATGCTAGAGATGCAATAGCTCCAAAACCACTAAAGCCACTTTACAAATAATAAATTTTAGACAGTGCTACCTCCTCAAATCTCCTTGCCATTTATCCATATTCCTTTATACTATACATATGGAGGTGAAAAACATGGAACAAGAAACCATGCTAAAAGAAATACTACATGCGTTCAAGCTTCATGCTGAACATATTGATCAGAGATTTGAACAGATGGACCAGCGGTTTGAGCATATCGATAAGAGGTTTGGACAGATGGAAAAAAGATTTGAACAAATGGATAAGAGGTTTGATCGGTTAGAAAAAAAGGTTGATGGTGTCCGTTTGGATTTAACAGATACACAGAAAACCACGAATTTTTTGCTAGGTAAAGTAGCTCACCACGAAGAAAAACTTCTAGAATTATCTCTGCAGCACCAATAATACCCCATATTGTATATTTCCAATTACCAATATCTCTTCACTTCAAATTACTGGAAGGAAGAGATGTTTATTACTAACGTAAGTTTCCAAATAGAATACTGAATGCTCGATGAATGAATTACTTTTTAATTTAAGCATTAGCTACTTTGTTGTTGTATTAGAAAATAAAATAAAGCTTTTTATACACTCCCAAACCGTTTGTTTAGTATGTAAATAACCGTTATTTAATCCGTAACTTAGAATGAATTTTCATCTATAAAGGGGAGACCAAAATATGGTTGGTGTTTTTGCAGCAATTACGGATAAGGATAATAGAATTTTATTAACTAAAATCAGGTATGGCTCTCGTAATTGGACATTTCCTGGTGGTCACCTCGAAGAGAATGAATCACCCATAGACGGTGTAAAAAGAGAAGTGTTAGAAGAAACAGGTTATGTTGTAGAGGTAAATAATCTTATTTCAACTTATTACTCTTCCTCGAATGACAATTTGGTTTTTCTATTTAAAGCGACCATCATAAATAGGATCCAGTGGGAGCCAGATGAAGAAATAGAACAAGTGCAGTTCTTCGAACGGAAAAAGTTACCCGAACAAATTCATCCGTGGAATATTAAAAGAATGGATGATGCGCTAGAAAATAAAATAAGTCATTTTCATATTTTTGATTAGAGTTCTTTACAGTTATGTAGGGTTTGATAGCTATATTTGATGATAGAACGATTCACGCTGGTTATGCTTTCAACAACCATAGCTATGGCAAAAATATTTTAAAGGAGGTTAGTGTCACGTAGTTGTTGACAGACATATTGTGAAGAAAATACTTCTTAGTTTTAATCCAGAGCATTTTTCTCCGATTCCAAAAGGTAAGAAAAAATTTGAATATCGCACTCGGTTTGTAAATCAAGAAACAATCGCATACCTGTACCTAAGTTCTCCTGTAAAGAAAGTAGTAGCTAAGATTCATTTTGGTGAAAAAATATTACTTTCAGATCTAAAGCAAAGATTTAATGAAGACAAATCAGTTATAGCGAGAATAGATGATTATATTCATAACTACAATAAAAATTATGCCATTCCAATATTGTCCTTTCAAGAATTGGAGAGCATTTCACTTTCTCAAATCAGAGATCAAATTAATCCTAACTTCATGCCTCCTAGATCTTATAAATATATTGATACAGATGAACAATTTTTAAAGATACTTGAAAATTTAAATGATAATGGAAAACCACTCATATTAGACCATAGTTGTATTCATTCTAGCGATGTATGCATTAATTAGTAAAATATTGATGAAAATTAAAAGTCTGTCATATACAATGTTCTATGCCTCAGTTGTATATGACAGGCTCCTTATATTTATAAAATGCGCCATAAACAAAGACGTCTGGTCAAAAGGCAAATCTAGTGATCATTCAGAGTTAATTCCTCAACGATTGTTTGAGCACCGTATTCAGCGCTATATAATAATTCAAGCAGTTGTTCCGCTGTTTTGTCAGGTGTTTGCAAATTCCCTTCGCTATGTAGCTGTTTAAAAAGTTCAACATGTGGAAACTTCTCTGTACTAGTAGATCGGATTTCAGTTTGCAATTGTGTATCGATCATACCCGGATAGACTGAAACAATCTTCACTGGATGGGATTTGTCTTTTTGTTCTAGGTGAATACTTTTTGAAAATGAATCTACCCCTGCCTTGGCAGTACTATAGGCACTTTGAGAAGGAAGCAAATATTTAGCGGATCCAGAGGAGATATTTAGTATCCGTTTGTCTACCTTTAGGTGATTGGTGTGCCTTATAAAATTTGCCGTAAACAAATATGGTGCAAGTAAATTCACATTAAAATTTCGAATGATCTCTTCGCTTTCATTTTCCTCAACCGGACCAATGGGAGATAGTATGCCTGCATTGTTTATTAAATAAATAGAATTGATGTTTTGTTCATCCACTAATGTAAATATCTTTTGAAAAAGATGATCAATCCCAATTATTTCATTAAGATCGAACGAAAAATAACTAATATGAGCAGGGTATTCCTTTTCGATATCCACAAAATTATGCTCATTTCTAGAAATACAAATAATATGGTGATCCTGATTATGTAACAATTGCTTTACCAGCGATTCGCCGATACCTCGTGATGTTCCCGTTATAATAAAGTACTTCACTTTTATCCCCCACTTTTAAAAATTCTTGCCTATATTTTTGCCTCTTCTACTAATACACTATTGACCGTTTCCTTCCAAACTGCTTTATATTCAATCTCAAAGCCCAGCATAATAGACCTTGAAATGTTATCCATGACAAGTGCTAAGATTTTCGCATAATGATCAATATTTACCGCTATAATCACTCCCTCTTCCTTGCCTTTTAAAAGAATATTTCTAAACCCATTTGCAAATTCACCCTGAACACCTATTAAGTGTTCTTTAAATACAGGATTTCTACTAGCGATTAATGTAAATTCATTTAAGACCTTTAATAAAGTATAATGATCGTCTTCCTTAATCGGAAAGCTGTCTAATCCAAATTGATAAAGCTTTTCTCCAAAATTTTCTTTGGTCCAACCTTTCATAGGAATGTCGCCTTGAAACGGATGATCTCGCAAAATGAAATGAAAAGCTTGTTCCACTAACTCTTCTTTTGATGAAAAGTGATAATAAATAGAAGGCTTTGTAATCCCTACCTCCTTTGCAATCTGGGCAAGGCTCGTTTTCTCAATGCCATGGATTGTAAACAGACTTATAGCAGCTTCAAGTATTTGTACAGATGTTAATTCCTTTTTCTTGATTGTTGTCCTCTCCTTTATGATGTTATAGATCGTATTTTACCTAACGGTAGGTAAAAAATCAACAGTGAGAATCCTTTCATGCTAATCAAATTCAAATTCACTTTTCTCAAGAAAGCTTCCTTCATTAGACGTTTTGATGATGATGTTAAATTGCTGACTGTATGGGTGCATAAATACCTCATATTGAATGCGGCGCTCTTCATGGGATTGTTTTAAATATTCAAGGTCGGTTCCTCTTTCAATAATATCCCGGCTCGTCCTTCTCTTAAATTCTGTTTCACCATCCGTATAAAAGTAGATATTCAAATCAAATAAATCCTGGTTGATAAAGGCAACACTCATCCCCTCCACAATCGTGATCATCTTGTCCGCAGATATAAGTTTACTCTTCATATAATGCGTCTCGATTGTATATAAATCGAGGCCTGCTTTTATCATCTGAACATCTCTTTCTAAAGAGGGCAGATGGTGAGCAGCCGGATGGCAGGCCGTCATCTTATAACGGTGATTTTTATTTTGATACGTATAGTCGATTGCACCTTTTTTCCGTATCGCCGAACTCACAATATAGGGATCTGTATTCATATAGTTCACTTCATTTTGATCTAACTGACTTATGAGCTTATTGGCAAAGGTTGTTTTTCCAGCAGCCCCATGCCCGGAAATGCCGACCACAATCCGTTGATCTGTCTTGGTTGACCACGCAATTATTTGCCTTATTAACCTATCCATTGTCTTCCCCCTTGTTAAAATAAAAATGATAGTATGAATGTCCATCATACCACCATTTCTTTAAAATTCATTTTGTTTTTATAAAAATGTATATCCATTATCCATTCACAACTTGTCCACCATTTACATGAATGACTTGTCCAGAAACATAGGATGCGTCTTTTGAAGCTAAATAGACATAAGCTGGAGCTAACTCAGAGGGTTGGCCAGGTCGTTTCATCGGCCCATCTGTTCCCCACGAGTCTAGCTTGTCTTTTGGGAATGTTGCCGGGATAAGTGGTGTCCAAATTGGTCCTGGGGCTACACCATTCACTCGAATACCTTTGTCGAGAATTTCTTGATTTTGCGATAATGACCGTGTAAAGGCAACGATCGCTCCCTTTGTAGCAGCATAATCCATGAGGACTGGGTTCCCTTTGTAGGCTGTAATGGATGTAGTATTTATAATCGCAGAACCTTCATTTAAGTGCTTCATCGCTGCTTTGGTCAAATAGAACATCGAAAAGATATTGGTCCGGAAAGTACGATCCAATTGCTCGTTCGTAATATCTTCGATCCGTTCACAAACATGTTGCTCACCCGCATTATTGACAATGATATCAAGGCTTCCTAAAGTATCGACGGTTTGTTTGATTACCTGCTGACAGAAATCTTCATCGCCTACATCTCCCGCGATTGTTAAACACGTCCGACCATGTTTTTCAACAAGCCTTTTCGTTTCTTCAGCATCCTTATGGGCCTCATAATAGACAACTGTGATATCGGCGCCTTCCTTCGCATACGCGGCTGCAACCGCCTGACCGATTCCACTGTCACCACCTGTAATAATGGCCACCTTGCTCTTTAATTTATCGCTGCCCTTATAATCGTCATCTTCAATCTTAGGCTGAGGATTCATTTTCGCTTGATTATCAGGCTCCAAATAATTGTCTTGAGGTTCTTGTGTTTTCAGATCTGGTGCTTGATTATTCTTCATGGAATCTCTCCTTTTCCTAGGATAATGTAAATTCTTTACCCATAAAAAAGAAAGCTAAAACAATCGGAATGATGACCAGGCACTGCTTCTGAAATAAACAAATAAGATCAGTAACAAGTATAGTAAATTCAATTAAATAGTGATTTATTGTAAAAAACGTAAAAAGCTCAAAGTTTCATGCTCAAACTTTTCTTTTACAGATTTTCTTCACCTCGAATATCATAGAGGAATAACAATTAAGATTGGTACCATCCTTTTTGATACTGCAAATTTAAATAATCACCAAATTTGAATGCAAAATCAATAAAAGCTGAACCTTTCGCCGTAATAATGTAATCATCTACAACCACTTGAGAATTCACAAAGTTATCTTCGGTAAATGTTCCTAAAAATTCCCTTTGGTCTGCTGTTAATCCCGTTGTGAATTTTTTGTCAGCTAAAATACCGCTCATAGATAAAAAGTATGGAGCACTAGAAATTGCACCAATCAATCGTCTCTGGTCATTAACTTTAAGTAAAAAAGCTGAAAGTTCTTTATGATTAACTAGATGCTCAAAATCATCCACTCCAGGTAACACAATACTATCAATATGTTCTAAATCAATATCCTTAATAGTAGTTTCGGGTATACAGCTTAATCCTGCCTCTCCTTTTACAACCTGATCATCTAATCCGACATACATAGTTCTTTTTCTACCTTGTTGCAATACTGATAAAAGTACTGAAAGTTCATATTCACTAAATCGAGGATATAGTAAAATGACTGTATATTTAAGTTTATTCAATTCATCCTCACCTTTTTTAATGCGATCCCGTCCATTAACGGAAAAAAGTAATTTTGTATATTCTAGCATAAATTAACCTTTACTATTTACTTAAAATAACAAAGTGACAATGGGGATGCTTATTTATTTGTTAAGTAATAATAGATACATTCAATAAGTAATCGAGTATACCTTCCTTTACTGGTATATACTCGCACTCTAATATAAATACTTTCTCCTTTGCATAATTTCTCTAAGACTATCCAACAAAGTTTCCGCAACCTTGCATTCAATATAAAAAAACAGGAGCTGAATCAGCTTGCTTAATCCATACATGCTCCTGCCCATCTAAACCATCCTTGATCCACACTTCCCCTTGTTCATTTTCTTTATTTCGGCGAAACCATGTCAGCTTAGAACCAACAACTTGTGGCTTTTCATCGAGTTCATTCTTTCTTGGAGAGGTTATTTGTGTTTGTTTGTCTGTTTTTATATTAATCGCATATAGTGTTGTAAGCATCGTCGGAACAGGGCCTTCTTTCCACTTCTTGTTCTCTTTTGCCCGTGCTACGATTACGTTTTCTGAGGAGAACCATTCTAAGTCAAGATCAACATATCCTTTAGGTGTATATTCCTTTTGTTGCTTAGAAATTGGAGTGTCCGCAATCGTTGTTTTTTTATTTTCAACGAGGAATCTTCCTTCACCCGAAATATAGGCTAATTGATTGGCTGATGGGGCCCACTTCATCCAATCATCGAATCGCAACATGTTTCCTATCACTTGAAACTCTTTTCCTTGTGATGATAAGACTGCTAATGTATTACTGTCCATTGCCCATGATGCCGTAGGAGTAGCTAAAAAACTAATCCATTTTCCATCAGTACTCCATTTAAAATTGCTCACATCAATCGCAAACAAATCCTTTTCATCTGTTTGGAGAGTGTAAAAAGGCTTAATTTTTTCAACGTTCAGATTGGCATCAGCAGAAATTCTATATAGAGGGACTGGCCCCCAGCCGGTAGGACGCAAAACAGCTGAAGAGGATACGATAAACTCCCGCCCATTCGGAAACCAGGCAAATTCACTCACACCTAATGCAACATTGTCAAACCCTTGCGGACGCCCCCTCTCTGTTTTTGTCACATTTAGTACGCCGTGATCATTGTACGCCAATTGATTTTTAGTCGGAGACCATTGAAAATCAAATGTTTCAACTTCTATATAAGGCTGATAGTTTACTTTTTCTTTTGTGTCATAAATGTATAAAGCTGATTTCCTATCCTGCTGATCCAAGTAGCCAATAAAACGGCCATCATAGGACCACTTCTGGGAATACACATTTTTGCCTTTTGTAACTTGTATTTCTTGATCCCCCTCTTTTATCCATAGCTGCTGGTCGCGGATAAATGCAGCCTTGAGCGGTGGCTCAGCGGAAGCACTTATCGATAAACTGCATAATAGTAAAATGAGTAAGATTCTTGTAGTAGCCATTGATCATCCTCCTGTTAATAGGATGTCCTACTGTATGGCTGCCATCCGACCATGTGAAGCGAAAAAATATTTATTCATCTTCCTCTCCAGCAATAACATGACCTTCTTCATCAAAAGCGGTCACTTCTATTGGCATGTTTACTTTCTCCTTTTCAGTTGTAAAATACCAAAACCACAAGTTATCACGGATTAAAAAACGATTGGGTTGGACATTATTTTCACTATTGATGATGATTGACTTAATCTCATCATTTGCAAATCCACTGATCATTGCAAACTTCTCTTTAGGGGCTTGATCTGCTTGCCAACTGATCAATCCCCTATCCACTTTTTCCTCGTTGAACTCTTGGAAGTCCAATTCATGAAAGGCATTCTTTACCTTCGTGAACTCTTTATTAGTAAGGACTGGCATTACACCTGATTCACTTTCACAAAAAGCGATATTTGCAGATACATCCATAAAACGGAGTTGACTAGAAAGATCAAATTGTTTTGAAGCTTGAACACAGATTTCCTCTTCTGAACTAGTCTCAGGACGTAATACTAAGAAAGAAATGACAGCAATAAATGCTAAACTAAGAATAGTTAATAATATTTTTTTCTTATTCATGCTTATTCGTTCCTCCATTATCCCATTAGTGGAAATGTTCTGATTTTAACTTCCTTAGAGGACTGAGTTACAGTCCTTTTATGGCTCTAAGATGACTACGCATTTTCGCCCTACATATGCTTATAGCTCCATATCCAGATGTACTGTCTGCCAATCTGGATCATCTTCGACCCATCTCTCCGTAAAATCTTTCGTCTTCCAAAATGAAAGCGCACCTGGCAAAAACAGATGGGTATGTAAATACAACTTTTGATAACCGACATCATGACAGAATTGCAATGCTTCTTGAAAAAGCTTCGTGCCAATTCCTAGACGGCGGGCTTGTGGATCGACATAGCATTTTACAATTTCTGCGGTTGACCAGTCCCTGTAAAAAGTTTGTAGCTGTGAAAATCTATCATCATATGGGCAAACACCAATCGTGCCCAACACTTGCCCAGATTGAGAATAAGCAGCATACACAATAGCGTTTTTTCGTTGAAGATAAAATGACCGAAAATGAAGTAAATCTGGAGGTAGTTGATCTTTTGACAACATCGGAAAAACCTCACTTCGAATGCTCATCATAAAGTCGATCACTTGGAGGTATTCATCCTCTTGCACTTTTTTTATTGTATAAACTTCTTGGTTTTTCATAATCATACATCCTTTCCAATTCTGACAGACTATGAACTGATCATTCCTGATCGTTTATCCGTCTGCTCTACTTTTACGTAAATCATAATAGAACTATATATTATCTTTATTAGGTGTGTTATCTTGTATACAAAAGCAGTTAAACTTTAAATCGGTGAGGGCCAAATATGAACAAAGAAGAATATTCACCATATATTTCTTTTAATAGAAAACAATGGACAGCACTTAAAAAGTCTAATGATATCGAACTATCTAATATTGATCTAGACTCCCTGCAAGGGATTAATGTAGATTTGACATTAAAAGAAATTGAAGACATATACATTCCTTTATCACAATTGATTCACTTCCATTACCTACAATATAAGGAGCTTTCCAAAGGGATGAACCACTTTTTGAAATTGGCTAACAAAAAGAGCCCTTTTATAATCGGTATGGCAGGAAGTGTAGCAGTTGGAAAAAGTACAACAGCAAGAATACTTCAGTATTTGCTCTCTCAATGGGGAGATAGACCACAAGTAGAACTAGTCACAACGGATGGATTCCTTTACCCTAATAAAAAGCTAAAAGCGCTAGGATTGATGGAGAAAAAGGGATTTCCTGAAAGTTATGATGTAGCCAAGTTAATTCGATTTCTATCTTTATTGAAGTCTGGAAATGGGCAAGTATCGGCCCCAGTATATTCTCACTTGTCCTACGATATTCTCCCTGATCAAAAACAGAGCATTTGTCGCCCTGATGTAGTCATTCTTGAGGGAGTGAATGTGTTACAAGCCCCAAAGCATAAGGAAGTTGGTGTATTTATATCGGACTTTTTCAACTTTTCGCTATATATTGATGCCGATGAAGCACTCATTGAAAAATGGTATAAAGACCGCTTTAAAATTCTGCGAAAAACAGCATTTCAAAATCCTAAATCCTATTTCCAGCGTTTTTCTAAGCTGTCGGAAAAGGAAGCATTACTGATTGCTGATCGTATTTGGCATGAAACAAACAAAGCGAATCTTTATGAAAATATCTTACCAACCAGGGATAGAGCAGACTTAATTTTAGAAAAAGGAAAGGGACATTTAGTAGAAAATATTAGCATTCGAAAATAGCGATCGTCAGTTCACTCCAGATCTATTCTATCTTGTCTTTAATTTTTTGAATAACGGTCCTATAAAATTTATTTTGGTAAGAAACAAATCGATCTCGTCCTACACTCTCATCGAAAAGGGTTTTGTTTCCTTCTTTATTCATTCTAAACCCTTTTATATCAATTGTGTTTCTTTCACCAGACCAAAGCTCCATAAAATTGTTAAGTTCAACTTTTACGATCCCTGCGACCTCTTCTTCTTGAAGAGTAAAGTCATCAAAGGAGCTGTCACATTTATAGAGAAATACATTTGCTAGTTCCTTATCTATAAAATTATCTCTTATTAAACAATATTCCATTACTCCCAACGGCTCTAATTCTTGAAAGGAAATATCAATTCCCACTTCTTCTTTAATTTCCCTTACACCATCTTGAACGGTTTCATTCTCCAGTAAATGTCCCGCAACGGTAATATCCAAAAGATTGGGGTATTCCTTCTTGGTTTCACTACGGAGTTGCAAATAGATATAATCGATCCCCATTTCATTGCTAATAAACCAACAATGGAAGACTTCGTGCCAATACCCAATCCGATGGACCTCTTCACGAGTAGCAACACCTATCTGCTCTCTGTCTTCATCAAAAATTTTTAATCGTTCATTTTCCATTTACTAAACTCTCCTTGTGTTTATAATCCAATGAATACTGTTGATTTACGCTCTGGTTCAATCTTCTTTGCCCATCTTAAACAAATCATCCTCTAAAAGTTTATGAGTATGTTGATCTAATTCCTTTGAAGGAAACCAATCGATATCAGGACTTCCATTTCCATATTTAATCGTATGGATCACGGCATGAGGAGGTAAAAAAATATTATGATGAACAAAAGGTTTGACAGCTACACATTCCCCTTCGTGCAGAAAGCTTACATTCAAGGCTCCCTTTGAACTGATTTCCGCATAGACAATCCAACCAGATTGAACAACATAAAATTCCGATACCACTTTGTGGTAATGACTATTTTGCCAGCCCCCTCGTTCTGAAGCGATCGTCCGACAATAAGAGCTTCCATCAGTACTCACCAATCTGAATCGCTTCTCTCCATTTTTCATCCGTTCAAAATTCACATCAATCCCTGCTAAGTGTGCTTCTTCCATACTAATCTTTGTTCCAGTCATATTGCTTTCTCCCTCCCCGTATTGGCGTATTTAAAGCCTTTAAAAGTAAATAAAAACAAAACACTATTACACATGGAATATGAGATAACATCGTATGTGCTAATATTTTTAGATGTATTCAGTTCAGCCAATGACTTGGTCTATCTAGATAGCTCGGTATTTTGGTGTGAATATTTCCTTTAGACGAGTTGATCTGTGCCTGGGTAAGAAAGAGGGCATCAGATAAGTTAGCTCCACTTAACTCCGCGTCTCTAAGATCTGCTCCAATAAAATCGGCCTTTCTCAGATCACTATGGCTTAGGTTTGCAGCAATCAATAGGGTTCCCCGAAAATCTTCCCCTTGCAATGTCTGTCTTGTCAGGTTTGCGCCTAAGTAGTCCAAGCCTTTTTTCATTCTTTTCTTTTTACCCTTTTTAAGGAAGTCTGCTCGATACAATCTACTCGTCTCGATTAACAGTACATTTACTTTACTTCGATGTTCTACCATATCCATTTCTAAAATTTCCTTTGGCGTTTGTACGGTTCGTTCAACCGTCTCCTCATACATCTTTTCCAAAGCTGGATGCAAAACATCGGTTTCCTTAAATGCCATGGCTTGTCTTAGATACCAAAGCATCTCATGAAGCTGTTGTACAAGAGGAAATACTGCAAACATTTCTTGAGCATTTTCCTCAACTGTTCTCCAGTCTTTTCCTTTATATAAATTCTGTGAAACATGTTGTCCGGCACCAAAGCATTCATAGGATACACACACCCCCGAAAACCCTTCTCACGCAACTCACTGTGAATCGAGCAGAGATGATTGGAACATAAATTCCTACACGGTTTTCCAGCCTCTTTATTGAAAGGAAAATCCGCCGACTTAGCATATGGCAACGCTACACAACATAACCCGAAACAATTTGAACAATCTGATCGTAAAGGATCCTTCATAATGAACCACTTCCTGTACTTGAACTAGAATATTTTCTAAGTATATCGAAAAAAGACAATTGTATATAGAGCTTTCCCACATCTTTTTCTGAGTGTATTTTTGCTAATAACCTTGAATCTTTACGCGATTCAATACCTGCCATTTTCTCCTAAGAAAACTTACTGCATTTTTTTAAAGCACTATCTCATACTATATGATAAGCGATCGCTATGAAGGAGGTTTTATATGAATTCAATTTGGTTGGAGTACGGATGGACATTATTAATATTAATTGGTCTAGAAGGGATACTGTCTGCTGATAACGCTCTAGTGATTGCCGTTATCGCAAAGCATTTACCTGATGACAAAAAAAAGCGAGCCATTAATTATGGTATTCTGGGTGCCTTTATTTTTCGGATTATTTCGATCTTCCTCATCTCCTTTATGGCAAATGTTTGGCAGGTTCAGGCGATCGGTGCAGCCTACCTTATCTACATAGGCGGGAAGCATATTTATAAAAAATTTTTCCAATCGGAAGCAAAGCAAAAGGATAACCGTACTAATAAAGGCAGGCCCGATTTTTGGCCGACCGTAGCAAAAATCGGTGTCGCCGACATTGCCTTTGCTATTGACTCAGTCCTTGCTGCTGTTGCACTTGCTGTCACATTACCAGATACAACATTACCGCAATTTGGTGGATTAGATGGAGGGAAATTTTCCATTATTGTAATTGGTACAATCGCTGGATTGATTTTAATTAAATTCGCAGCAAACTGGTTTGTGCAACTTTTAGATAAGCGCCCTGGCCTAGAAACAGTAGCTTTCCTAATCGTTGCATGGGTTGGAGTGAAATTGGCTGTCATAACTCTCTCGCATAAAAATGTAGGGATATTGCCCGAGGCTTTCCCACATAGTACCGTTTGGACGATTGTCTTTTGGGGTGTCCTTATCAGTATTGCAGTAGTTGGATGGTTTTTATCTGGGAGAAAAACATCAAACAAGAAGTAATGATAGAATGGCATCTCAAGAAACGATGGCCAGCTTTTATTTTTAAAAGCAGCCTTCTGTGGATGCCATTTTTCTTTCTACTCGTAATCGTCCTCATCTGCTAAAATTTCTTTGATCGTGGCTTGTGCATGCTCTCTTATTTTCTTTTCTTCATGATTATACGTGATTAACGCCTTCCATAAAGCCCAGCCTTTTGCACGATTCCAAGTTCCCTCGTCAATATCCAGCTGTTCCTTAAATACTTGCCTGCTCGTTCGATCAAAAAAGGTCCAGGCCATCGCAAAATCGCAAGCAGGATCACCGACACCCAAAATACCGAAATCAATCACCCCTGATAAATGTCCATTTTGCACTAATAAATTCCCTGCTGCGACATCACCATGAACCCATACACCCTCTTTTTCCCATTTACTTGCAAGTGATCGTTGCCAAATCCTTTGACATTTTTTAAGTTGAACATCTTTATTCAAATTTTTAAGAGCCGCCATCGTTTCGGAATCATAAACAGCTAATTCCCCTCCACGGTAAAAATTATGCACGCCTGCCGTTGGTCCATTGGAAGCATCGATCCTTTGTAATTCTTTTAAAAAAGCTGCTAATTCTTCCGCAAAAACAGTTAATTTCACATTGCTTTGGGTAACGGTTTCGCCTGGTAACCATTTATTAATCGACCAAACATAAGGATACTGATCAGTTGGTTTTCCTATAGCAACTGGCTCTGTAATTGGTAACGCTAAGCCTTTAGCTAAATAAGGCAACCATCTGGCTTCTTTCTTTACCTGCGGCTCATAGTCCTTCCCACTTGGTAAACGAATCGTCATCGTTTCCCCTAAATGAAACGTACGATTATCATGGCCACCATTTTTCACAGGTTTAATATGTAGTTCCTTCCATTGGGGAAATTGTTCTCTGATTAATTGCTTCACTAACTCTACTTTTATTTCCATAAGTCCCTCCGAATAAAGATATTGGTCGGATGTTTCATCATCATACTATTATTTAACTATATTCAGTCCCCTTTATAACAAAACAGTGTTTATACGCTATCCTTCACTCTGAATGACTAGACTATTTTCATCTAAAGATTTTGTAGGAGGAAGGTTTCTAACCTCCGCGTTCAATAGCCAACATATGGAAACAATTAATACAATGATACCCGAACAAGTCACGATGAAGGCGCTTCCGATCCATGCACCAACACTGCCACCTAACAAGGAACCAACAGGAGCCGCCATAGCTGAAAGACTAGTAGCAGCAGTAAATATGCGACCAATTAAATGTTTGGGAGCAATTTTTTGCAACATTGTAAAGACAAGCACATTTAATGCTCCCGCTGGAATCCATGAGATCATATAGAATAATAATGTAAGCCATGCAACTGGCATTAAAGCTGAAAGCGTCCAGAGTGATCCAGAGATTACATAACCAAACGCATATAATTTTCCAATTGGAAATTGTTCCAATTTTAATAACGGAGCTATAAGTGCACCCGATAAGCTACCAAAAGCGGAGGCCATTAACAAAAACCCAACATATTCTGTTCCACCCATAACTTCACCAAATGCAGGAAACACTGCTAATGTTGCTGCACTAACTAGATTCAGGATAATCACACCATACAATAATTTAGCGATAAAGCTTTTAAACATAATCATTAGTCCCTCTTGCAAGTCATGTATATAATTCTGTATAGTTGTTTTAAAATCCTTCTTATGAACAACCTCTTCTATGTCTTTTTCAACCACAGCATTTGGAAGGCGAATAAACGAAAAGATCATTGCACCTATTAAAAAGGCAATCGAGTTTACAGTATATAAAGCAAAAGGACCGATCACAACAAACAAGATCCCTGCTAAACCATTAAAAGTGATATCCACTCCTTGATATGCAATGGTAAAAAGTGAGTTTCCTTTTGTCAGCTTTTCTTTGGGTAGGACTTTCGGTAGTGCTGCCAGTTGAGCAGGGAAAATTAACACATTGAAAGTAGATATAATCGGCGTCAAAACGAGTACGAGTGTAACAGAAAGAAAGTCTAAATAATAAGCAAGTGGAATGACTAGCAATAGTCCAGACTGGATCAGCTGAGTGCGGATAAGTAAAGAACGAATGGGAATTCGATCGATAAGTGGACCTGAACTAAATTCAACAATTCGTGGCAAAATCGATAAGAATCCTGCTAGCCCTGTATAAAAAGTGGATCCGCCAAGTTGAAAAATTAATAACATGGCAGCTACACTATATAAACTGTCACCTATATTCGAAACAATTCTTCCAAAAAACATTAAGCTAAAATTCCGATATTTAAAAATCCCCATTTTTATATCCACTCACTTCATCAGTTTTTATCCTACATTAATGGCCGGTATGAACCTCGATAATGGAAATTTCTTCTTATTTTTCTTCCTCTGTTTTCTCTTTTCTGGAAACTAAAGTAAAGTCCATAACAAACTCTTCTTCGTTGATATAATCAGCTGCAGTTGTTTTGACAATCCATTTTTCCATCAATTCATGCACTTCTTCAAATAACTGTTCTTTGTCTTCTTCCTTTAGTTGTAATGCAATATTCATGCTTCGTCTTGAAGCAGACTTATAATTTGGATTCAGTTCGGGATAAACTCCATCTTCACTTTCAAACGATTTAGCACGTGCGATATAATACTTTTCAATCACACCTCCAGCTCGTTTTTCTTCCACTAAGTCGATTAACTTTCCTTGATGTAACTTTTGCATGTGGTAGTGAACATTACCTGGGGTTTCTCCGATCTGTACTGCAACCTGCTTTGTCGTCTTAGGAGTGTCAAGTAGTACGCCTAGAATTTTAACTCGTAATGTGCTGCCTAATAATTTCGATTGTTCAACAGAGAGTGGTAAAGGCTGATTATTTCTTTTTTTCATCTTGTTTTTCTCCTTCCTTAATTGTTAGGACTACCTTATTCTAATTTAATAGTTCGATCTATTTTATTTTATCGATCTGTATTTTTAGATCATATATAGTGTATGCTTCTTTTATCCATTTGTAAACCTTTTTCTAATTGATTGGTGAATTTGACAGGAGGCTGATTGGGACCATGATTAATTTTATTTAATAAAAAAGAACCCCATATAAATAGGATTCTTGTCTAGCGCATTCCAATAGATTTTAGTATAGGAGTTTATATTTAAGATGCGTGACATCAGAACCATCTATAATCTTATTACTTTCTAATTTTATAGATTCTGTTCCGATTTTATCGAATAATCGAATCCCTTTCCCTAGTAAAATAGGCGCTATATGTAGATGCATTTCATCCAGAAGCCTTGCTCTTATACATTGTTGTGCAATTGTTGCCGTTCCAATGCTGACATTCTTCCCATCTGCAGCTACTTTCGCCTGTTGGACCGCACTTTAAATCCCATCTGTAACAAAAATAAAACGGGTATTCTTTTCAAGATAGCTTTCCGGTGCTTTATGTGTTACCACAAAAATAGGAACCCCTTGAATCGGATGGCTGCCTCCCCATCCATTTACAATATCAAACGTTCTTCTCCCTACAATCATAGCACCTGTATTAGGGATAGATTCATCAAAGACTTTTTTGTTTGTGCTGGAAAGCTGAAAAAATTCATTATAACGACTCGATTGATCACCACTAAACAACCAACTCTGAATGACCTCGCCTCCATCTCCAAGCGGCGATTGTTGAGTATCATTCGAACCCGCGATAAAACCATCTAACGACATTGAAATATCTAAGATTACCTTCCCCATCCCGCCATCTCCTTCAACGTATTCATTAAGCACGGAGAAAAGGAAAAATAAACTTCACCTATATTTCTCCTCCAACTCTCACAGCATTTGTTCGACTTTCTTGGTGTTTCTATACTGTATCTTATAATCCTTTGTATACTTTCTGTAGCTCCGCGAGGTCCAGCTTCTTCATTTTAAGCGTTGCCTGACTAACACGCGCAATTTGTTCAGGGGTGCCGTTTGTCATCATCTCGTCCATTGCTCTCGGGACAATCTGCCAGGAGACACCGAACGTATCTTTCAGCCAAACGCATTGCTCCGATTCAGGCACAGCAGAAAGGTGATCCCAGAAATAATCTATCTCTTTTTGAGTGTCGCAATATTTTAGAAATGAAATGGCCTCATTGAAATTGAATGTATGATCGTTTGCACTATCCATAGCAGCAAACCACTGATTCTCTAGCATAAAATCAGCAAACATGACGGTCCCTTCTTTATTCGGTTCCAAGCCTTGAGGATAACGGGCAATATAGCCCTGCTTTGAATGCTTAAATATGGATACATACATTTGAATAGCTTCCTCGGCTTTTCCACATATATCACCAACAAACATAAGCGATGGCACGAGCGGAGGCGACTCTCCCCCTTCTAGATTAGTAAGAATTAACTGCCAAGACAAACCATACTTATCTTGAATCCAACCATACTTCTCACTGAACGGATACTTATCAAGCGGCATTAACACGGCCCCTCCATCTGCCAGTTTGTTCCATACCTCATCTAGTTTTTTACTCGCATCTTTTTCTCGTGATGGATCAAAATTCACCATAAATGACACTGAGGGATTAAACGTGAAATAAGGTCCTGCATTGATGGCCATCAACTTCTGTCCCTTTAATTCAAAAGAAACTACATCACAGTCTCCCGACGGCGTGTCGTGGAGGATTGTTTTACCTGTAATTCTTGAATCTGGAAAAATTGAAACATAAAACGCGGCCGCTTCTTCCGCCTCCTTGTCATACCATAAATGAGGAATAATGTTTTGCTGGATTTTCTTCATAGTGACTCCTCCTACAAAATCGGCTCTGTTTTGATTTCTGATAATTTGTTCCATACATCCACTCTGTTATATAGTCTTATTTTGCCTTTTCATTAAAGAATACTTAGTAGAGAACACTATTTTAAAAAGCTTGTAAGGAATGGTAGCAGCACTTTAGGGTCAGGCATATGGTCTTGTTCCTCAAGTTGAATGTATACCGCATCTGGGATTGCATTGCTCAATTGCTTTCCTACCTCCTGTATAGAACCAGGATTTTTTTCTCCAACCATGATCTGTGTTGGTGTCGTAAGTATAGCAACTTTTGAAACGGGTGGTAAATCGCCTGCTATGATCGTATCGTAAACAAGTGTTGGAGCAAGAGCCGTCATTGTTGTCCACTGAGGAGATTGTCGAAACATATAATCAATGACCTCCCCAGGAGTTCCAATCCCTTCTAAGAAACGTCTCAGAGCTTTATCGTTTTTTTCATTATCAAGCAGTTTACGTAGCTCTTGACTCAATTCTTGGAATTCAGCTAGATTTGCTTCATTATCTGCATAGGGCGGATCATACAAGACAAGTTTGTTAACTTTCTTATCCAATTGCATGGCTGCTTCAAGAGCAAGTATGGCACCCGAGGAATGACCATATAGATTTGCTTGACCACCAGCAACATCAATCATCGCTTCAATGTCTTCGATTTCGCGATCTATTGAATAAGGCAGTGTATCACCACTGTCTCCGCGTCCGCGCCTATCATAATTATAGACAGTAAATTGTTCCGCAAATACGGTTGCATCATATAAAACCGGTTCAAACGAGCGAAAACAAGTGGCACCCGTTATGAATATAAGCGGGGGGCCGTCTCCGAAAATATCATATGCTAATATTGTCCCGTCTTTCGACTTGGTTGTTTTCAAATTTCACCCTTCTTTCTATCGTTATAATCTTATTAAAGAATTTATGGACATGACATTTGATTTCCGAATTCCATCAACAATCTCTAAAGTCATTCCTCTCTATTCATTTCTTCTTGACTCGACAATTCGATTAAATACGCTGTTAAATCTTGAATTTGGTTATTGTTAGCGCCGTCAAAAGTATAAATATCGCAAAAGGCATATAACTTTTCTTGGCCATTTGCTTTCGGCATTCTCATTGTCCCCTCAATAACCGCTTTATTTCCTTGTGTAATAATATTATTTGTTTGATATTCATTTGACGCTGCACAGCGCATCGGTTCAAGCATGTTCTTAACAGCTTCTCTTCCTTGCAATTCAGCTGTACCTACGAGATGCCACTGAACGTTTTCAATGACATTATCAATCACAAAATCCGCATCACCGGTGGCAAATGCATTATTGAATTTTAGCACTGTCTCATCAGCAAGTGATGCATTCCTTAGATCAAAGCCAAAGTAGACAACAATTTCTTGAATTTGGTTGCCAGTAAATCGAAAGTGTTCCATATTTTGAAAAACAGCTCCCGACTTTCGTATACATTCATAGCGAATAATCACTTCATTCTTTTCTGTAAAAAGATTTTGAATACGATATTCACGAATATCTAAACAGCTTGGCCAACATTTTTCAAAATAAGTCTCACGATTAATTTTTTCGTCGACCGGGCTACTAAACATGAATTCTGGACTTAACAATTCTTCTATCATTTCTCTTTCTTTTGTCTCGTAGGCTTTAAAGTATTTCCGTACTAGATTTGATAGATCAATCTGTTCCATGCTCTATCCCTCCTCAAAAAGTGCTATAGTTTACATATCTTGTTTGCATTCTAGCACGTTAGAGAGAAGATAGTTTCTTATAATTTGCTATTCCCTTTTTTTAAAAAGTTTTTCATTAAAACTGGTAAAGAGATAAGGATCGGTGGATCATCGAGACGGGGGCCACGGAGTATAAGTCGTTGATGAGGTATATCCTTATTAGCCCCAACTATAATCGGATGGTCTACTTTTGCACGTAAGGTTTGGTGTGGCACAAGAATTTCACTTGACTTCATCTCCCAAGACAAGGCAGTTGCCATTAAATAGTAAGTGCCTGGTCGGACGTCTGTAAAGCTGAAAGTAGTTAATGAGGTTAGTAATGTTCCATATTGGGGTAATCCTTCGGGTATCGGTTTTGTGAATAATCCAACTAAAACCACACCCTGAAATGGACTCTCCACTTCAATCGTTCCTTCCACCCTATTATATCGAGGCTCAAGAATAGGATTATATGGCAGGGCAGTCAGTTTTTTTAAGGTTTGTAAATACGTACTGACTTGCATGGGAGATTTTCTAAATTCTTTTGGTGTCATGCCAACCCTTTCAGTGAACCGTGTTGTAAAGGTACCTAAGCTTTGTTGTCCAATTTCCATTCCTATATCGCGAACTGTTAAATCTGTATGCAATAATAAATCTTTAGCCTTCTGCAATCTTAATGAAGCCACATAGTAATGTGGTGTAAGACCCATTTTTTCTTTAAATATACGCGAAAAATGATAGGGGCTATATGCTGCATGATCCGCTAACGTGGAAAGCGAGAGTGGTTCATCCATGTGTTGATGAATATAGGCGATGGTCTCATCTATTTCGAAATTCATTTTAATTTTTCCTCCATGGTTAAGAGATTTCATTTCTTCAATTATAGATATGGATGTTCTTGATTAGGTTGAAATACAGACTTCTAAATCAAACACTAAAGTAGATAAATAATTCACCATATTTTTTGCCTCTGCATTTATACTCGTTAATGTATCTCCGTTACATAGAGGTATCTTATTATAAATTTTCTGCACACTGATTGGGTATCCCTTCCCCAAATTTTCCGAAATTTGAATTCGATATGGTTCATAAAGTATGGTATGGATGATTTGTGTTGCTTCAATTGATGGTGAAGTTTTTAGCATAGCCAGCACATCAGCATCCGTTAACTGAACAAAAACGTCCTTATTTGTCCCATTACATTTATCCCAATGGTGCTTTATGGCTTCTGCTAATAATCTGTCTATTCCAGCCATGAAAGGGGATAAAAACAGTTCATGGTCTTTTCAAATTAATTTTAATAGATAAAGCCCTGTAACCTCATCTGTCTCTATTCCTTTTGGCGTACAATGAATTTTTGATAACATATCCTTAGGTAGATATTTGCACTCACCTGCCATGTATGTATCCCTAAAGAAACTATCAAGATGATCAATTCCAAGTATATCTTCTTTACCTGTTAATACAGATGGTTTATTGAGATAATCTATTATTTCAAAAGGATTTATTCCTATTTCACGTAAGATGTCACTAATCTCTTCCTCTTGGATAAATTGCTCCGTTAAATGGTGGTGGTTAAAACCCAATATTTTTTCCAAAGAATGAGAAAATGGCAAATGTCCAATATCATGAAGAATTGCAGCCCCCCTTAACAAAACATCATCTGGGAAGAAAATAGCTGCCAATTTCCAGACCCCTACCGCATGTTCGAACCTAGAATGTACGACTGAAGAAACAATAGATCCTGCCCCGAAATGTGCTAATTGTTTCAAGCGTCTAACCTTCACAGTATTAAATAGTTCTACCTCCCATGGATGCGGTTCCACAAACGGATACAAAGGTTCATGTAACAATACTTTTTTTGTCCGATCCATATATAAATCTCCTCAGCATTAAGTCATTCGCACCAAACATCTCTATTAACTTTAGTGTAGATAAGAGGTCAAAATTAAGAGAAACCCTATATCTATTGGATTTCCCATTCGAATTCCTAACGAAATTGTTCATAATACTATTAAAGTGGTGGATTTTTCACACCTAAGTGAATCCAATCTTCTTTTGGTGGTCCATACACCCCAAAAGGTTTGATTCCTGCTTGACGCATAAGAATTGTAACTTGTCCACGATGATGAATAATGTGCTTAATTAGCCCCATAAGAATTTGTGCATTTGTTTCTTCTCTGCCAAATGCAGTTTGCATCTCATTCAAAGATTCATCTGTCCATTGTTCTTCAATGGCTTTGATTGCAGAAGCACTCACATGTTTAAATGTTTCAGCAATTTCTTTAGCTGAGGCAGGGACATCTTTTGCATTTTCTACTTCATCTGTTTTCAGCCCAAAATGTGCTAAATACTCTGGAATATTTGTTGTAAAATGCCAAACAATTCTTCCCAATGTACGACCTTCTGGATAAACTTTTTGATTCAATGAATCATCAGTTAAGCCTTCCAGAACCTTTTGCGTTAGCATTGCCTCCCAATTCCATTCTCTAACAAAGTCTGCAATCGCTACATACATAGACATTCCCTCCATAACCACATTGATATACTTTAACAAGCTACTAACGTCTTGCACACCTTAGCATCATCGAACATTTGTTCTCTCACTAATGATACCAAAAATTCTAACAAGTATCAAATATCAATATTTATCTTTAACAGGGTCTTGCATAAAAATAGCGTTAATATAACACATCCATTAATCTTGTATTCTTTAGCTAGGCTGGCGTGTTTTTTTCAATCAAGTAATTCCCACTTTTCAAACACTCCTATAAAGGTGCTTCCACAACGCCTTTAAATAGATCCATTTGTGTTAAACTCACGATTTGCTCTTTCATAAGTTGTTGATTTCCTTCCTCTAATAAGCGCTCGGATTGCGCTTGAATAATAGCCTCTACTACTTTCTCCGGCCAATTGTTAATTCTTTCGTCCACAGCATTGGGATAATTTTCCTCAATGGCTTGTCGTAAGAAGGATGTATCAAACACAAATTGATGGGCGACAAGTTTTTGTCGGACAATCTCTGCCACTTCTTCTGTAGTATAAATACTAAAAGTTACCTGATCGTTTATTTTCTCCCATAATTCAGGGGCGCAGGTCTGCAATTGCTTGATTTTATCTTCTGTTCCAGAAAAGATCATGACGATTTCATTGTTTGGTTCCATTGCTTTTTTTCGCAGCGATTCTACAAGGTCGGGGTCATTTTGCAAGTTTTCCAGTTGATCAACCCATAATAACCCTTTTTTAATTTGATTTAGTTCCTGAAATGTTGCCATTGTTGATAAGCGATAATAATCCTCTTCTCCAAACATGTCTACTTGCTGAAGCAAATGATGGGTCTGCTCGATAAATGGTTGCAGGTTTTCCATTCCTTTTTGTATCCATAACATCAACCAACGATGTGGTAACTTGATCCCCTGTGTAACTCGAACTTTTACTAACGAAATCTCTTTTAATAGTTGCTGCATGCTTTCTTTGTAAGCAATAGGTCCAATCAGTTTGTCTGCCTGATGCTTTTCCTGCGGCTGAGGCTCGGTGTTGTTCTGCTCTAATTGAATGGGTTCTTTTGTTGGCATCATCGGACCATTCTTACTAGCGAAATCATGCTGAACAATCGTGTGTGGCGGGTGTATTAAATTTGTTTCCATAGAGCTATTAATATCCTTTGCCAGAAGTATGGATATATCCGGATCATCAAACTGCACTTTTGCAGAGGATTCCATCAATAATTTGAAATGAATTGCCTCTTTTTCCAGGTTTGTAAATGATAAGAAGGAGACCTTTAAATCGCTATTCAGCGAAAAGACGCCTCCTGATAGTCGAAGCGATGTTCCTTCTACTTTGCTACGCTCGCGTAAAGAAATCGAAGCCGTTTTATCTATGATATCAAGACTATTCAGCGTCACTTTTGAATTAGCAATTGCTAATGCCGCATCAACTACTTTTGGGACATCTGAATTTGCCTCATATGTGGGGGTACTGTCTAGATTATTATTCTCGATATAACTATTGCTAATGGCGGCTTGACAATCAAAAAGAATAAGAGCATTTTTAAAGCAATTCTTAATCGTCAATTGCTCAGCGTTTACTACTGATTTATGAGCGTAAATCCCAGTATTCACAGCATCAAAGGTAATGTCTTGAAAATATGCATCCTGTAGTTCAGCGATATAGATGGCATCATTTGAAGATTCTTTGATCACCGTTTTCTCAATAGCAAGGCTGCCTTGCTCCTTCATAAAAATAACAGGGTAGTTTTTTTCATGTTTATCCACACATTGATGAAAGGTACTATTTTGAATAGACACTTTTGACTGATTTGCAATACTTATCGCATTATATTCCGTCTTATTGACTTCTAAATTGTCTATTTCTATAGTGGATTGTTCGCGAATATATATGCCCATATACGTCTTTGATATAGTAGAATCGGAAAGTTCTAAGTGAGATTGGTAAACTTGAATCCCATCAAAAGGAGAATCATGAATATCGAAATCTTTAATCTTAACAGAGGAGTTATTTTTAATCGAAATGCCTGGATAGCTAGCTTTATTATCCTCACTTTTCATTTCACAAAAGTGCTTGATTTCTCCTTTTTCAACCGTCACTTCACTTCTATCAAAGCGAAGAACATCACGATATGTATGATTGCTGGTTATATTTTGAATATACCCTTGGCTATTTTCCATTATTACAACTACACCGCCGCCCGTCATGTTGATTGTTTCTAAATGAAGTTGGGCCTCTTTTGCATAGATACCATAACTACTTGGATTTTTAATATTAATGTTTACTGTGGTCAATTTACTTTCTAAATCAGCATAGAGCCCAAATCCTTTTATATCACAATTTTCTAGGGTGACATCGGATTCTTGAATGTATACACTATTGGAGGTATGGGCGATCAACGTACTATTTTTCACCTTCACCGTAGACTCTAATCCAATCCAAAGGGCTGGATAAGGTGTCTTGACATCAGGATAATTCTCGCCTTCGATTGTACACTCCTCTATTTCAATCACTGATGTTTCCTTCACATAAATGGCATTTGAATGCCCTTTTTGATGAAAAGTGATTCCTTGCAGCTTAACGGTTGCATCCGCAGTCTTCAATAAAGGATAATTCTGTGTTCCAGTAATAAGAACATTACCTCGTCCTATCAAAGTGACCTTTCTGCTGTCCACTGACAAATTCTCCTGATATTGTCCACTTTCGATATAAACAATACCACCATCTTCAACAGCAGCTATTCCTTGTTGGATTGTTCGATATCTATTTAAAAGTCCAGATTTTTTTACCACTACTGACTTTTTCATCCCATTGCCCCTCTTCATAGAAAGTAATTATAGTAGATATAATATAGGAAGTTAGCCAATCATGCTAGGAATCTGAAAAACTTTGTAGAGAAAAGTCGAAAAGGAGTGGTTGCATATTTTCTCGCCTAATAAAAAGAGAGAATGCAAAAAAATTTGCATTCTCTTCACCATAATCGGTTCATATAGGTTATGAAAATATTTGCAGCACCACTACTATGCATTAGTCACCTATATTCACAAGAATCCTGCCATGATGTTGCCCCTTAAGAATAGAAGGCAACAGTTCAGGCAATGCCTCTAATGTAACTTCCTTAAAAATAAACTCATTCAGTCTATCAGGTTTTAAATCCGTTGCTAAACGTTCCCATACATTTTGGCGTTCTTCCATCGGGCAATATACTGAATCAATTCCCAATAACGAAACACCTCGTAATATAAATGGAAACACGGTTGTTGGGACTTTTACTCCTGCAGTTAGACCACTTACTGCAACACTGCCTCGGTATTTTATTTGGCTTAATAAAGAGGCTAACGCCTCTCCACCTACCGGATCAATCGCTCCTGCCCACTTTTGTTTGCTTAGATTTTTTAACGTACCGTTGTAAACAGTTTTTCTATCGATAACTTCATCTGCACCTAGTTGATGTAGATAGGTCTCTTCAGATGATTTCCCCGTACTTGCTACAACATGATAGCCTTTCTTTTTCAACAAAGCGATCGCAATACTACCTACGCCACCCGTTGCACCAGTTACAAGAACAGAACCCTGTTCTGGATTCAATCCATTCTCTTCTAGTCTTTGAATAGATAAAGCAGCCGTAAAACCCGCTGTTCCCATTATCATACTTTCTCTTAAGCTTAATCCTGATGGAAGTGGTACGATCCATTCTGAAGGGACACTTGAATACTCACTATAACCGCCAAAATGAGAAACGCCTAATTCATAACTCGTTACAATAACGGCGTCCCCTTTTTTAAAGCGTTCATCTTTTGACAAAATAACTTCTCCAGCTAAATCGATTCCTGGAATAAAAGGATACTGATTCACTATTTCCCCATCGGGGTGAGCGGCAAGACCATCTTTATAGTTTACACCGCTATATTTCACTTTGATTAAAACATTATCATCTGGTAAAAAGGATGTTTTAATTTCCTTAATCTCTAAATTTAAACCTTCATTTTCTTGCTCTATTACTAAAGCTTTGAATGTATTTTCCATGATACGACCTCCACTCGTTTATATTGGTTTGCTATATTCTACCGCACATAAGCATCTCTTAAGCTAGGAGAGACTTTATTTTAACTTTCCCTACTTCAACCGCTGTCTCTATATAGCCAATGATCTGGTCAAATGTAAAGACATTGAGATCTTTATGAACATTTTCCAGGTTGAAATCCATATCACCCAATACAAAAGGAATGAATCTCCTCACATCTTCGGATTGAACCTCTTCCAAGTCTATAATCGCTGGAAAATGACTGAACGTTTCTTTCAATTCACTGGTAAAACCGTAGTGTTCTAATAATTTCCCATTTAGTAAGCGAAAGTCATTATGGTATAACGTATATAACCCTTCATCAGCTTCCATTCTGTTCTTTAACCAGGAGAGATTAAAGCCTCTGAGCCAAATATCATCTGCAATTAAATGAGCATAATACCCCATTACATAATCATTTTTATTTTCCACATGTGAACGATACTTATGTAAAAATCCTTGTTCATCTACACGTCTTGAATAATCTTTGACATCTCCTATAAAAAAGTGAGAGATGTTTTTTTCTTCGTGTGAAAAAACAGCGTCTGGCGCCACACTTCCAAGCAAAAAGGATGTTTTATCTTCTAGCGATAAAGCTCCCGCCATTTTATGTCCAATAATCGAATGCATGATTCTTGAGCCCATTCGTCCTCCTCCTATCACCATTCATTAAATTCTGACAATACAAGTGTAACATAGAGATTGCTATCAGTGGGCTCTTCTTTACTATCTCATCTCCAACCACTCCGTATTCTCTATAAGCTTGATAGGGATTTTCAGAACACGGCTCTCCCCTCACCTCTTTTAGTTACTAAAAAATCTACTTTCTCCAGTAAAGATCGCTCTATTTTGCTTGCTAAAAACGACCCGTAAGAAACACTTTCCCTTTGCTACTATTTACAGCTTCAACTGCCTTTTTCACGTCAAGTAAATCATACTGTGCATCAGCCTTCATCAAGCGCAATTGCTGATTTTCTACTAGTTTTATTACACTTGTCAACGTTCTTTGCCATTGAGCTGTGGAAACCTTTTGATTCCAATGACGTAAATGAAACATGTTCGCATTCACTTTTGCTTTGTTGACAATCTCTCCCCAATTAACTTGGATGCCGGATAAAAGACCAATGGTAAGAAAATTCCCATTCGGACGTACGCAGAAGGCTAAATCATTTCCAGCCGTCCCTCCGATTGAATCAATCGCAGCCGTTGCTCCCCTTCCATTAGTTAAATCCATAATGGTTTCATAGAGTGGCATTTTTGAAGTATTGATTACATCAGAAGCACCAAGTTTAAGTAAATCGTCTGTATATGTATCATTCCTCGTAACCGCGATGAATCGAAAACCGAAAATCCTCGCTAATTGGGCGAAAATACGCCCGATCGCAGAACCAGCAGCGTTCATCACTAAACAATCATTCGCTCTTAGGTTTAAAACTTCCTTACAAATCACCCATGCAGTGACTGGATTAATATATAGTTGGGCTGCTGTTATATCATCAATTGAATCTGGAATGGGGACAGCTAATTCGGCTGCTGTTTTCACAAATTCTTGCCATGTTCCCTCACCACGCAGGGGTAAAACACGTTGACCAATCAAACTTTTAGAAACGAGAGAACCAACAGCTTCAACAATTCCGACGCCTTCATAACCAGGGGTATTTGGTAAAGCAATTCTGTGAGAATAAGCTCCAGTGATAGGAATTAAATCAGAGGGATTAATGGGCCGGGACAACATACGTACACGGACTTCATTCTCTTTTGGGAGTCCGATACTTTGATATTCAACTTTTAACACATCCTCAGGTCTACCAAATTCATAGAATTTAATACATTTTGCATCCAAACAGTATCCCTCCTTCATCTTTCTTTTCCGCTAATTAGTCTGGTAATAGTTTAAAACCTCCTCTAAATAATCTTCTGCTTTCTTAATGAGAAGACGTTCCCCTGCATTCCATTGTTCTCTATTTTGATCAACAGATTGAAATGCATTGAGAATTTGTTCGTCATCATTTGTTGCTTTTCGAACCATTTCTTGCCATTCATTCGCTAATGACTCAGCTAATGTCGACTCAATTGGAACCTTCGAGGCCTTATAAGCAGCTGCTTGCAATGATAATTTTCTAAAAGTATTGTAAAAATCTAAAACCATTTTTTCCGATGAGAATACTTGCTGAAATAACATCGATTCCTCTTTCGTAAATTTGTACTTTTTCCAAGTATGCATCTCTACTTCATTCAAAGACCTCATCAAATAAGCCAACAATTCCCATGGTGTTTCGTATCCTTTATTTATTAATTCTTTTACTACCGTTACTCCATCCAGTTTGGCTTGGATGCTTTCTTTTTGTGAATAAAGCACTGACTCCTGATAATCAAGAGTCCCTTTTATATCTGTATCCTCTACATCAGTAACCAACTGTTCTTTAATCTCACTTAAAGAAAAACCAATCGCTTTAAAAAATGTAATCTGTCCAAGTAAATAGAGTTGTTTTTCAGTATAGACCCTATGCCCTCGTTCGTTTCTTTTTGCTTTTAAAATCCCCTCATTATCATAATACTGGATTGTTCGAGGAGTAACGCCTGATAGTTCGCTCATTTCTTTAACAGAATATTTCATTCCCATAAACTCATCCTTTTTATTTGAGTTTTCCTAAAAAGATTTCAATTGTTTCTACCAATTCTTCAGGATATTCTCCATTAATCGCATGAGAGGCATCTGCATATACCACCATCTCACTATTAGGGTTTTTTAAAGAATCGATGCCGTTTTGATACGACTTTTCACTGTGATGCATAGTGGATTCTCCTGCCAAAATACCGAGCACAGGCATCTCTATTTCTGCTAATTGTTCCGGAGTGATTTTTTCTGGCATTGGCAATTTACTTTTGTATGTCCGCATACCTGTTTCAATTAAATTAGCGGTCGGATCACTCTGATCAACATCTGACCCACCTGAGATATAGCTAAGCATAGTCTCCCTAATCGGTTTCGGTACAAGTGGGACATTGGCAGGAATAGATGCGATAATCATTTTGAATGGAATGGGTCCAAACACATATACGGGATCTACTAAGATCAGTGACTGAATTTTATTTGGGTACTTGAGCGCTACATTTGCTGCACTCCATCCACCAAATGATAAACCCAATAAGTGGATGTCTGATTCCGGTAACTGCTCTAATACTTGTTTTAACCAGATAGCTTGGTCCTCTGCCGTTTCTATACGTTTTGTTTCTGCGCTTAATCCTGGTTCTCCAAGTAAATCAAGCGTGTAAACAGGACGGTATTCCAGAAAATAGCGTAAATTTGGTTCCCACATTGGTGTAGAAGATCCCTTTCCAGGAAGTAATACCACTGGCGTTTTACCGACAGTGTCATTTTCTTGAAATTTATAAAGCTGTACCTCACCAAAGTCAGTGCTGATCTTTTTGGATTCAATTGGTTCTGGTAGATCTTCCATTGCTTCATCATAAGCTTTAGCAAATTCTGTATGCCCCTCAATACTAACAAATTGACTCATCGAACCATCATCCCTAAAGAGAAAAAAGGCTAAGAGCAACAGCACTAGAATACCAATACAAGTTATCCATATCTTTTTTCGCTTCATTTTTTCTCCTCCTTTCAACTTTACTATAGCGTATTACGTAACGTTATATGCAAGGGCAAAGGAGGATGGGGAAAAACGAAATACCGTTATTCCTAAGCAAACAATAATTATTTGCGAGGAGAATACTTTATCACTCTAAAATAAACAATTTTTATTCAAACAACAATATGTTGGGGTCTTGTTGATAACAATGGACGAGCATGGCGTGTAATTGGCCTCGATGATGATAAATATGGGCTAATATCTCTAGCAGCCATTCATATCGAGTGTACGTCACACCCCAATAAGAAGTTGTTTCTTGCTTGAGTTCTTCCTCAGATAAATTCAGATACTCATTTTTTAATGCTTTAAAATTTGTAAGCAAACCTGCCTTAATGGAGGCTAATGTTTTATAAGAAACGCCTGTATAAAATTCTTCCATTTCTGTTTGTGTTGCTTCCTGTGCTATCCGCCGATCTGCTTCACAAATGACTGCTAAATGCTCTAATAACTCTCCAATTGAATGCTTATCGGCTGTAGGTCTTTTCAGTATATCTTCTTCTGATAATGTTCCGATGATTTGAATAATGGTTTCCATTGCTACCTCAATTTGATGCAATGCAGCTGTACAATTCATATGCTCCTCCTTAACAAAAATCCTATTTAGACTTCAACAACTAAATCTAATTATATTATAGAACATTAGTTCTTACAGTCAAACTCTTTGACTTTGCCAACCGTCATTCATCTCCCTCTTATCGTTGAAGAAAAAACAAAAAAGACCGAAACCCATACTGGATCCAGTCCGAAACTTCATTGTTTTAGTTTAACAAAGGGTGATAGTTCAAGATGTGTTCCTAACATCCTCCAGTGATTCTCCATCCCTTCAGGGGTACATGGATCAAATTGAATACTCAGGCATTATTTTTTCTTTTGCTCGATTTATACTTTCATAGATTTTGGATTGTAATTTAAGTAATTGCTCATCATCGCGATTTCTTGGCCGTTGCTGTTTAATCGAAAAGATTTCTTTGACCTTTCCTGGTCGAGGACTCATAAGTACGACGCGATCCGCTAGAAAAACAGCTTCCGCTACATCATGAGTGACAAAAACAACTGTCTTTTTTTCCTTTGACCAAATTTGCAGCAGGTCATCCTGCATGGAAAGCCTTGTTAAATGATCTAGAGCTCCAAATGGCTCATCCATTAAAAGGACATCAGGATCGTTCACAAGTGCTCTTGCGATACCTGCTCGCTGTTTCATTCCACCTGATAATTGGTGTGGATAATTTGTAGCAAAACCATTTAGTCCGACCATATCTAAATATGAATGAATAGCTTCCCTTCTATCCTTTTTCTTTACTCCTCTCATTTCAAGACCAATACCAACATTTTGCTCGATTGTTCTCCAAGGGTACAAGGATGCATCTTGAAAGATAACACCAATTCGTTTCGATGGTTTCTCTAATGGTTTTCCTTGAAAATGAACTTTACCTGCTGAAACCGTTCGTAATCCACCAAGTATTTCAAGGAGCGTACTTTTGCCGCAACCACTAGGACCAATTATACAAATAAATTCATTACTGTTGATTGTTAAATTAATATCACTTAAAGTTGTCGTTGTTTCCGCACGTGATTGATATGTCTTTGATAGATGTTCAATAGAGAAAACCGACATGGTTACTCCTCCTTTTCTTCATCTAGGTCAGATATAAAACGTGAATCGATGAATTGTTCAACATCATAAATTTCATCTTGAAAGCCATATTCAAGCTGAATTTCTTGGGTGTATTGTAGTGCATCTAAATCAAGCTGTGGTTTGTTCTCCCAAATCGGCTCTTCTCGTTCAAATACCATTTGAAGTACATCTGGTTCAATATCAACATTTTCACCGACATATTCTAAATATTCGTCTAGGTTTTCTTTTGCATATTCATTTGATTTAAAGTATGCTCGCAAAAACTTTGTGATCACCTCTGGATCAGAGTCAATAAAATCAACATGTGCTGTCACAACACCTGTATGAAAAGACGGTAAATAGTCCCAACCATTTGCAAGCAGCTTTGCTTCACCTGAAAGTTCCCCTAAAGAAGCAAACGGTTCATGGATAATCGTGGCATCTACTTGTTTATTTAATAAGCTTGAATACGCATCTTGATGACGTCCGTTGGCAAGTAACGTTACATCATCTTCTCCTATTCCGTGCTGCTTTAAGATCTCACGTGTATAGAGTTCCATTCCTATTCCGTTTCGAGCAATACCGACTGTTTTTCCTTTTAGGTCTTCAACCGTTTCTATATTTGGTTGACTAATTAAATAAAAAGGGCCTTTTGTGCGATACATCGACGATATAATTTTCAATGGGACTTCTCTTCCCGCCCCAATAATCGCATTGGTTGTCGATGCTTCTGCAATATCAACTTCGTTACTAGCAAGCGCAGCTATTTGATCCTCTGTATCGACAAACTCAATACTTAGTCCCTCATCTTCAAAAAAGCCTTTTTCAATTCCGTAGTGAATGGGTAACCCATTGATCCCAGCAAATCCCGCAAAGCGTACGGTTTGTAAAGATCCGTCCTTGTTTTCTCCCGTTGATTTTTCTCCCACACATCCTGATAGCAACAAAATAAATCCAATTGCTATAATCATCTGCTTCAAAGTCATCTTCCTAACCTCCCATGACTTCTTAATGACTTCCACGCAAAAACAGTTTTTTCTCAATCAGGTTAATAATCGCGATATTCAACACGGATATTAATGTGACCAGCGTAATTAAAGCAAACACATCTGCCGTATTATATAGCGAGACTGCTTTTGTAAGTAAGTTTCCAATCCCTGCTCGTGATGCAAGCATTTCTCCAAATAGCGCACCGACTAACCCACTTGCCGCCGCAAGACGGAAACTAGCAAAAATAGTCGGAATAGCTGAAGGGATCAATACCTTTGTAATAATTTGCCATTTTGAAGCTTCAAAAACTCTTGCTACCTTTAAATGATTTTCTTCCGTCTCCTTAACACCAGCCAATGTATTAAACAATATTGGGAAAACACAAAAGAGTATCACAATCATTGTTTTTTGTGTTAGCCCAATCCCAAGCCATAACGTAAGCAGTGGAATCAGTGTTACGTTCGGTATCGCCATTAATGCCGCCAAGTAAGGAGAGCTAAATCTTTCTAGTTTTGGAATAATGGCAAGAAAAACGCCTCCACCAACTCCAATAACAATCGCAATTGCAAACCCGGCAAAGTACTCAGAAAGGGTCACATAAATATCCGTAAAAATAGGCTCAGTGGTGAAGTAAGAAACAAACACACGAATGACTTCTGTAGGTGCTGCTAAATAAAGTGTACTAATAAGACCAGAGCGGACAGCCCATTCACAGCTTCCTAGTAAGATGAGGAGAAAGATAATTTGTGCTAAACGATTACCCCATACTTTTCCATTCACCGACATTCTCCTCCCATCTAGATTCAAAATTAGTAATAGAACAAACCGGAAGGCAGAGTCACCGCCTTCCGGTCGAAGCATTTATCCCGGTGCCACCGTCCGTAGCCCCCACAAGACATGAAATGCCAAGAAGTCTAAGTGTGGGGGATAGTGGACGTTAACGCCCCCGATAAATCCCGCTAACCATCAATGGGGAAGAAGGTACAGACTTAATTCGCTACATCTGTATATCCTTGTCTGTATGATCTACAGCCCGTAGTTTGCAGCCTCCTCCCACTGACAGCAGTTTCGCTTTAAGGCTGCAAAATAAGTTTTCCGAAGATTTCACGCTCTTCCATTAAACGATGAGCTTCTCTTGCCTCTTCTAAAGGAAGGATTCGATCAATGATTGGTTTAAGCTTTCCACTTTCAACAAGCTCTAATAGAATCTCCAAATCTCTTCTCTCCCAACTAGTTGAGCCAATAATTGAGATTTCACGTTTCCACACATAGCGTAAATCTGTCACAGCATTAAAACCAGTCGTTGCCCCACAAGTCAAAATCCGCCCTCTTTTTTTAGTAGCAAGAATACTTTTTGGCCAGGTCGCCTCTCCAGTGTAGTCAACGACTACATCAGCACCTTGTTTTTTCGTGATTTGCCATGTTTTTCTAGAGAAGTCTTCTTCATTGTAATTAATGACATGATCCGCACCTAATTCTTTTAATTTTTCTAGTTTTTCTTCTGAACCTGCCGCAGCAATGATATTCGCGCCAGCGATTTTTGCAATTTGAACAAGTGCATTTCCTACACCACCACTTGCCCCTAAAATAAGAACCGTTTCATTGGCTTTTAACTCGCCTCGATTGATTAACATTTTCCAAGCAGTTCCATAAGCAATAGGAAGAGCTGCTGCATCCTCAAATGAAATATTCTCAGGCAGTGGAATGATATTTACTGCTGGGACTTTAACAAACTCAGCTAATCCACCTTGTAAATCTTCACCTAGTGCCCCGTAGCCGGCAATTTTCGGATCAATTAGGACACGCTCACCAACTTGAAGACCTTCAACATTTTCGCCAATTGTATCAATGAATCCAGCTACATCTCCTCCAGAGATATGAGGAAAAGGAGGTTTCTTTCTTTGACCAGGCATCCCTCTACGAACAAAGATATCTAAGTGGTTTAAGCTAACCGCTTTTACTTTTACAATGACATCATCTGCTCCAACTTCCGGTTTGGGGTGCTCTCCAATCACGACTTTATCAAGACTTCCATTTTCAGTAATAAGTGCTGCTTTCATTTTTCATCCCTCTTTCTACTCTCATTTTTTTGTAAACTTCTATATGTGGCACCAAAAATAGTGGTACTAGCATCAACTGTTGCTCCCTGTAACAAAACTTCGTATGACTCAGCTTCCTTTTTGTGCGAACGGTGAAAAACGATATCTCCACCATCTAATCGAAGACGAACCTCATTTTTTTCTGTTTCCTGTTTTAAGTGAAATATATCTCCCCATTGTGTTGCACAAGTTAAATCAGAAACCGGAATCCGGATTTCTTGCAATTTCAATGAGCCTAGCTTATGTTCAGCAATGATAGATTGTCTTTGTAAAGATTCACGCCTTTCCCCATCAGGCTCTTGCCACTCAATAAGGAAGGGCAGGCGTACTTCTGTAGTAGGGTCATTTATATAAAGTTGCTTCCAATAAATCAATTTTCCATCTGGACGACGCCTTTTTGCATCAATGGGCCCAATGACTTCAAGTCCCTTTTCTCTAAACAATTGCGCATCTTTTTCAATTTGCGTTGTACGTAGCGCAAGTCTTACAATACCTTCTGTATAATCAGATTCTTTAATACTTGAGATGACGCTTAGCGGCACATGATTTTCGTCAACTAGCTGTTGATTAAAAATACCAATCCATTCAATGTAACTTAAATCAAAGTAGCAAAGTGCATTGTATGTTCCTCTTGTTTCATGACGGCCACCTTCAACCGCATGAAGCCCAAATGCTTTTGCAGTCTCCAACGTTTTTTCTGGGCTGGCTACATAATGAATGATATGATCAAATTGATAGTTCATCTTATTTCTTCTCAGCACGCTTCGTTGCACCTTGTGTGCTATAAACCCCTCGACCAATGGCTATTTCACGTTGATTCTCATTAGTTACTTTAATATCACTCACTCCTAAAGCACGCCCCCCTTTTACAAGTGTAGCCTCGGCATATAAATCCTCTGCTTTAGCTGCTCGCAGGTAATCAATCCTTAAGTCAACTGTAGGCAGTGGCTGTCCATAGGCTGGGACAAAGACAAAGTCACCAATAACATCTATGAATGAAGCAATGACTCCTCCATGAATGTACCAACCTCTTTCTTCAGAGCCGGCTTGGAAGATTTCTTGAAAAGGGAGCTTTGCTTTTAAATAAGTGTCGTCAACCTCTAGCACTTCAATATTGAGAAATTTATTAAATGGAGCATGTTTTAATCTTTGTTGAATCTCTGCTTTCAAATCTGACATTTCATTATTCCTCCTTTATTTTCTTTAATTGATCATCGACGTATTGTTTTAATAAAACTTTATCGACTTTTCCTGTACCAGCTAGAGGCAATGATTCAAGAAAGAATATATGTCTTGGATAAGCGTACACTGGCCCATGCTCAAAGAAATGATCCTGTAATTCCTTTTCAGTGATCGAGTGACCTGTTCGACATTCAACAACAGCAATAGGCACTTGGCCTTTTAGGTGATGAGGAATCGCAGTCACAATCACATCGCGGACACTTGAATGCTTGAGCAAAACATTTTCAACCTCTTTTGGATATGTATTCTCGCCGCCAACGCTAATCATATCGTCTTTTCTTCCAGCAATATAGGCATGACCGCTTTCATCGATTCTTGCGAGATCACCGGTTTTCAGCCAGCCTTCATCCGTAAAACGTTCAGCTGTTACTTTTGGTAATTTCCAGTAACCTTTTGCAACACCTGGACTTTTCACCCAAAGTTCACCAATTTTATTTGTTGCGAGAGGTTTTTCGTCATCAACGATTTGGACCTGAACACCAGGTAATGCCTCTAAAAAGGGACGTTTCCCGGTTTGACTCGTTCTTCGTGAAGAAAAAACAACCGGACCACCTTCTGTCAGCCCATAGCTTTCTAAAACACTCACATTAAATTGTTTCTCAAGTTCGATCACAACCTCTTGTGCAAGTTCCGAAGAACCGCATAACAAGAATCGAAGACTTGATAAGTTATGTCCCTTATTGTCGCGGTAATAACTTAAGAGCATTTTATAAATTGCTGGCACAGCAGTCATAAATGTTACTTGCTCACGTTCAATTGCTTCAAAAATCATCGCAGCATCCACTTTTGGTAAAATAACGACTGATCCACCTGCAAACAGCGTACTCTGTATATTAACCAGTGCATTCGCATGATACAACGGAGCAAAAATAAGCAATCGCTCACTTGAATTTAATTCACGCACCTCGCGAAGAGCTTCAGCATTCCAATACTGCCCGCCATGAGTAAGAAGACAACCTTTGGGCTTTCCTGTTGATCCTGATGTGTACAGCAAAAGGCATGTATCATGATCATTAACCGGCTCTGTTTCAAAATTGGTAGAATACCCGCCTAGAAGTGAATCATAGTAATAAATATCCTTTCTTTGGGTACCTCCAATTTGAATAACATTCACTTTTCTTTCTAGATCCAAATTGTGTAAAACGTCAAGTAACGAATGATGACAAAACAAGATGGTCGCTTCACTATCCTCTAGAATATAGGAAATAATTGATGGTGGTAATTTTATATTGATGGGTACAGGGATCGCGCCTAATTTCATCGTTCCATATATAATTTCGATAAAACGAAAATCATTTGGAAGAAGTAAGGAAACCCGATCGCCCTTTTTTACCCCTAAAGACTGCAAAAATGAAGCCACTTGGTTTGATCTTTCATTCAACTCTTTGTAGGTCAAACGAGCTTCATAATCAATGACCGCAATCTTATTTGGTGTTTGCTTAACTGCTTCTGTAAATAGTTCTCCAAAATTCCCTGTCTTGTTATTCAATCGTTCCCCTCCTGTCTAGCACCTTAATTCCCTCTATTTACATCGGATATGTTGCTATTCTATCATCGGGTCATCATCATTTGTACCATCATTATTTTAAAATCAATTGTTTAAGCAACATAAAATCTATAATTGTTGATTAACAGTACACTTTCTTAATATTTGATTGTTTTTTTCTATTTTTCTATTTACTTATTAATCATTTCATTATATTCTGGTATGAATAATGGGTTTTAGGATAATGCAGGGGAGAGTGATTTTTTTGGAAGAACAACAATATTCGTATGATATTGATCGGAGAGTACTCAAGACGAGAGCTTTTATCAACGACGCACTGTTAACTTTGTTAGCTGAAAACTCCTTTGACAATATTACAGTAAGAGCAATTTGTGATTTAGCCATGATTAACCGCTCAACATTTTACAGTCACTATGTTGACAAATTCGATCTGTTCAACCAGTTGATTAAAGGGAAGCTAGAGCTTTTTAGCACTGTTTTAAATAAACATCCATTTACATTTATGAATGAAAAAAAAGCACTAAAAGTTGACCCTTGTTTTTATCACATACTGCTTCATGTAAATGAAAATGCCACGAGTTACAAATTGCTCCTTGCACATGATGATACAAAAGTATTCGCCAAATCATTTGCTCG
The DNA here is from genome assembly GCF_018333015.1 of Bacillus sp. J14TS2. Taxonomy (NCBI): domain Bacteria; kingdom Bacillati; phylum Bacillota; class Bacilli; order Caryophanales; family Bacillaceae; genus Bacillus; species Bacillus sp. J14TS2. The sequence goes on from NZ_BORE01000010.1 coordinate 138,324, forward strand.
CTTAATAGAAGAATCGGTAATTAGCTATCTTGGCGACTCCGCTTATGCTAGTCTGGAACATAGCGGACCAAGTAAAATTTTCAAGTGCTTTCTAACAAACACAATCGTTAGCATGGTGAACAATTGGCTTCAATATAAACACCAATATACTCCTCACGAATTTGCTTTAGAGTATACACAGATTGTTCATAAGTCTATTTAAGACATGCTTGTATGTATAAAGCGATATGTAAGCGACAAACATGCGATGAGATCAAGCTCCTTATCAATAATTTTATTCCCACCTTTGGTATAATTGAGTTTGTACTAAAAAACATAAACCTATCTCCTGAATTATTTATAGAAAAATCTAAAAAGCTTGTCATCCCATACCTGTCAAGTAACTGTAAATAAATGAAAAAAGAACCCATTTCTGATAAGGTTAAAAGTACCACCAAATAACCAACAGAAAGGGTTCTTATAATGGCTTTTTTACGGCAAATCACACTTGATTTCAATCGCAAAAATAAAACTATCCCATGATGGAGACGAATTATCCTCCAATACCGGTGAAATGGTTTTTCGTGAGTTTGATGAAAAAGTTGGTTTCTCTGCGACCTTGGCGGAATATTTACAGCTTATTGATGAACGACGCAACTACGTGCATGCGAATGAAGATTTACTTCGTCTGAAAATCTATCAACTCATCGCTGAATATGCCGAAGATGATGCAGCGGACGCCTTGATACACTACCCGGTATTCACGCAAATCATGGGGGGCTTGCTTCCCTGCTATTGGCTCACTACATATGTACGATTATCATTATCAGAGAGCTCAAAGAATGATTGATAATTATGAAAACATCAATCTTGCTCCCAAATTAGATGTAGTTATTTCCCAAGAATTTTTTGATTCTGAGTTAGGAATTCTTTTTAAAAAGGAGAAGTATTCAAGAATAACAGGCAAAAATGATAATAAATATATTTTAAATTTACCGTGGATAAAGTATGTTGATACTCTCTTCTTAGCTCATAATAATTGGAAAAAATTTCGGGATATAGAATCAGCACGAAGAATTTTGTCTAGTTTAGAACCTTCTGATCTGTTGGAGGCAACAAACGACTTTTTAGATAGACAAGTGAAAGTAGAGTGATAAAAATGAAGGTAATATTTAGCAGAAAAGGACTAGATTCTTCTTTTGGTAGTACATCTAGTGTGATTTTTCCAAATGGTACTTTAGCATGGTTGCCTATTCCTGAAACAGATCAACGTAAAAAACTTTATTCATATAATGATTTATATGTTGAAGATAATTGCCTTGGAGATATTGTTGAAAATATTTCTCAAGGCAAGTTATTGCCACAAACAACTGTGCATTTAGATCCAGATATTTTACCATTTCACACAAAACGTGATAAGGAGTGGTTTCCTATATTTGGACAAACTGGTGCGGCTGAATCACATCTTCGAAATTGTGATGTTGGCCCAGGTGATATATTTCTGTTTTTTTCATGGTTTAGAAAAATTGATTATGTTGATGGAAGATATAGGTATGTACCTAAGACTTCTAACCAACATATTTTATATGGCTGGTTTCAGATTGAAAAAAAAGAAAAAGTCAATAGTTTTACTCCACCATACTCATGGATGAAAAATCATTCACATCTACAGGGAATAGAGTATAATCAAGAACTTGATACAGTATACTTTCCAACAAGAAATCTAATTTTAAATGGAGAAGAAACAAAGCTTCCAGGATGCGGATATTTTCCAGAGGTACATGATCAATTAATTCTGACAGAAAAGGGAGAAAAACGTTCGGTTTGGAGACTTCCAAGATGGTTTTATCCTGATGAAGATAAAAAACCACTGACTTATCATAGGAATCTATCAAGGTGGAAGCTCAATAATGAGACAGTAATTTTGGAGACAGTAGGTAGAGGACAAGAATTTGTGTTAGATACAGTGGGATATCCCCAGTGCATTCCATGGCTAAAATCATTGATAGAAAATTATGGAAAGAGTAGTGTTTAAATAGTTTTCAAGAACTAGTGATCTAAATACTAAGTTCTTCATAATTAACAAGCGTTATAAGATTATGGCATATAAAAGAGGACGTACGATACTATCGATATTTTGCTAACTATCCAGCCATGGAATGATAAAGAGTTGGCTCTGAAGCGCATTCAAAGCTTTAAAAAGTTTAATGTTAAGAAAGTACGAGTTAATTTAAAAACTTTATACAGAGAGGAGCATTTTGAAGAATTATTTTTATTTATTAATGAAGTGAATAATTTAAACACAGATATTGAATGGTATTTTGATATTGGAATCCCTGGTGATACTTTAAGATTTGTTATACCTAAACCACCATATTATATTCAAATAAAATCTGGTCAAAAAGTTCAAATTAATTTTGATGATGAAAAGGATTTATATTTAAGAAAGCCAAATTTATCTATTCCAAACGATAAAATATTCTATGAGGGTCTACATCTTCTTTACGAAGACGGGGAAATTGAATTTGAACGAATACAGAGGCTGAGACTAAGATGTTTTCAAACAAGCCAAAACCGAACTGCTAGGTTCATATACCCCGCTCCGGAAATATACTTCGCTAAGGCAATACATTGTTCGTCTTTAAAAGTTAGCAATTTAGTTATGTCCCAGCCTCTGCTCAATAAAGTGAAACTTAATCAGCCAGATTCTCCTTCGTCCCCAGTGATTTCAGAGGATTAAAAGCTAGAATCGCAACAGCCTATTGTTCACACGGGCTAAATGCACACGCTTTCCTTAGCAAGAATTATTTAAACACCTTCATTGGAAGATGTGTTAAGGACTGCCCTGTAGCTGACTCTGTTAAATTATTCTCCAAATCAAAGGATTCCACAGGTGCAATACGAGAAAACTTCTGTAAAAATGCCTGCAATGCTAGTGTCAGTTCCAGTCGGGCAAGAGGAGCACCTAGGCAAAAATGTGGACCTTTTCCAAATGTTAGATGTTTTTTATTATTTGAACGGTGAATATTGAGCGTAAAAGGATCTTCAAACATTGCTTCATCCATATTAGCTGCACTCATCCAGGCAATGACCGTATCCCCTTTCTTCATTTCGGGACCTAGTAAATCATTGTCTTGTTTCACAGTGCGATCTCTCTTTGCGTTATGAAAGCGATAGCGGAGCATTTCTTCAACAGCTTTTGGAACTAATTCTAAGTCGTTTCGAAGTTCTTCATATAGAGACTGATCATCATATAACAATGAATAAAAGGTATTTGCCAACGCATGGCTCGTTGTTTCAACACCTGCACCCAAAATAAACATTGATACCCGTATAATTTCATCATCGGTAAGCTTCTCACCATCTACTTCAGCTTTAATTAGGTCAGAAAGAATATCCTCTGCTGGATTTGATCGTTTCTCAACAACAATCGGGTAAAGATATTGGTAATATTCTTTGGCTGCAGCTTGTTTTCTAAGTTCAATTTCCTCATAGTTCTCTTTTTCATAAGGTTGGAAAAGGATGTCCACCCAATTTTTAAACTGTGATCGATCATCTATTGGGACACCAAATAATTCTGCGATAACCATACCAGGCAAAGGGGCTGCAAATGCTTGCACGATATCAACAGTAGAATTTCCTTTGATGTCTTCGATAAGTTCAGTTACGATCCGCTCGATACGAGGCTCCCAATTTTTTAAACTGCGTGGTGTAAAAGCTGCGGACAACAAGGATCTTCTCTTACGGTGTTCCGGAGGATCCACCATAATATTGACATTATCTGGAATTGATCCTTCTTTGCTGCTCGCTCCCACAGAAATAGTTGTTTTTGGTCCTTCAATTGAAAAGTATTCATAGTTATTTAATACTTGCTTCACATCATCATACTTAAAAACGTTCCATGTATTCGTTTCCTCATCAAAATAAACAGGTTGAGAGTTAAGCATCTCTTTATACCATTGTAATGGAAAAAATTCTTCTGCACGTGTCTGAAACTTTTTAATATCTTCTAATGAAATGATTTCTTTTGACATCAGAATAGCTCCCTTCAAAATTTTAACATCCGTTTCATCTTATTCATTGTCGAATGGCTGATCCGCTATCTTGACTGAATCCGTAGGGCATTCTTCCATGGCGTCTATCAAGCTATCAATTTGATCTTCTGGTACAGGGATAGATCCTCGATTCTGGTCTAACTTCACAAACGCGACTCCATCTTGATCAAGGTCGAAAATGTCTGGAGCCAATCCTTCGCAATTTCCACAGCAAATACATGTTTCTTGGTTAATAATTGCGTATTTTTCCATTGTAACCCCTTCCTTCTCTTTCATTTCCCTTTTCAAAGTCTCTGTTTTTTGTTAAAAGAATAGAATATGACCCATCGGTTTCCCTGTTGACCATTCGGTCATATATAGCGTAACATAATCATTCTCTCGCAAACAAAGGCCTTTCGAATGGTTTTTTTAGAAAGGAAGATGTTGTTAAGCAAGGTTGGTTGACATCCTATATATTACATAGGGAAAGGAATAGACATTTTTTTCCAATTGAATGGATCAATAGAGTAGGAAGAAAGAGGTGGGAGTGAGGTAGGCCTTTAGGGTATTAAGTTGAAAAAAGTTAAATTTTTATGGCAAATAGAAAAGAACCGAGGCGCCTGCTCTCGATTCTTTTCTATTTTGAAGCAGCAGCCAACCTATTATGGCGTAGACTTCCATTTACTTAAGACCATTCTTATAGACATATTTCAAACACATATCTGTTTATTTATCGTTCAATGCTCCTGAGACAATCTTTCCCTCAAACATGGTCGCTACTCGTCTAGCTCTTCTTGCAATCGTTTCTGCAGAACAAGTTGCATCAATTAATACGAGGTTGGCTTCGTCCCCCACTTTGGGCCAAATCTGTTTTCCATTGGAATCAAGTGGTGCTTTTCCAGCTGTAATAAAAGGAAGGGTTTGTGCTAATGATCGTTCATCTACCCAATTCGAAATTTCGGCTAAGCGCCCAGCTCGTTCTAAAATATCTCCATTTCCAAATGGTGACCAAACATCAAAAATATTATCACATGCAACTGCAACAGGAATCCCTTTCTTACGTAATAATGCAACAGGTGGAAACTTTCTCCCAAGTGGAACACTCGTCATAATCGTAATCCCTGCATCTTTTAATTGTTCTGCTACCATTTCCGCTTCGGCTTCAGACACGTCTCCAAGACCAAACGCATGGCTAATCGCAACCTTCCCGTGGAGACCAGCTTCTTTTGTTAACTGAGCTAATCTTTTTATGGTAAAAATCCCTAGGTGATCTGAATCATGCAAATGCAAATCAATTCCTGCATTTCCCCAGACAGCAAGTTCAACCATTTCTTGCAAAGAAGCCTCAATATTACCATCTACTGTAGCAGGGTCTACACCACCTACCAAATTAGCTCCTTGACGAAGAGCCTCTTTTACTAAATCTTTTGACTTTGTTCGCAATAAACCATGTTGAGGAAATGCGACGATTTCAGATGTTAATTTTCCAGAAAAAGTGCGCAATGCTTTTTGAACTGCTTCTAAATTCTTTAGACCAACCTCAGGATATATATCGACATGTGTGCGCACATGAGTCACTCCTGATTTCAAATAGATCTCCAATAGCTTTTCCGCACGTTCTTGTGTAGTGGTCTCCAACGTTGGCAGCGTTTCTTTTTCTATATCAAGTCGAGCAAAGATATTTTTTACAGGTGTGACTGCACGCCACTTATCGCCAAGTATAGTTTTATCCAAATGACAATGCATTTCTGCAAAAGAAGGAAGCACCAATAATTGCTTGGCATCTTTTTTAGGCGAATCATCTAAAATAGTTTCCGTAGAGGAAATGATCTTTGCTATCTTCCCTTCCTCAATGAATAAATGGAAACAATCTGTCTTTGTTTCCAACATAGTACCATTTTCGATTCGGTAGCCAGTCTCTAATCGGGCATTAGTTAACCAAAAATTATTACTCATCGCACTCTATCCTTTCGTTAAACATTATAAAAGCTCACCAGAAACAACATTTCCTTTAAAGATGACAGCTTTTCTTTCAGCTCTTCTTGCCACTGCTTCAGCAGAGCAACTGGCATCAACAAGGACAAAATCAGCTTTATCCCCACTATATGGCCAAATACGTTCACCATCTCTATTTAAAGGAGTGATCCCTCCTGTAATATATCCTATAGCTTGTCCTAGCGAACGCTCATCACTTAATCCGAAACGTTGTGCCAACGTTCCTGCTTTCTCCAAACTATCTCCTTTTCCAAATGGTGACCAGTGATCGGTAATACTGTCATCACCTAAAGATACATCTACTCCTTTTTCATGCAAGAGCGGAATTGGAATCGTTCTACCAAGAGGAACGGATGAAGTAATCGATATTCCTTGCAGGGCTAGTAGCTCGGCAACCTCACTCGCTTCTTGAGAAGAGATGTCTGCTAATGCCAAAGCATGGCTAATCGTAACTCTATTCTGCCAGTTGGCTTCTTCCGTTAAAGCAGCTAATCGCTTAAAGGTAAAAATCCCCAGATGACCTGGATCATGGATGTGCAGATCAATATTTGCGTTCGCTTCTACTGCTAGCTCCATGACTGTATATAATGATTTTTCAATATCACCATCGATAGACGCTGGGTCTACACCCCCGACAAACGAAGCTCCACTCCGCAACGCTTCTCGCATTAATGAAACCGAATCGCTACGTAATAAACCATGCTGAGGGAATGCAACAATTTCAACTAAAGCCTTGTCTTTATATGCTTCCACTGCTCGTAATGTCGCTTCAATATTTTTTAAGCCAATATATGGATCAACATTACAATGTGAACGAATATGAGTTGAGCCAGCGCTTAACAGCAAATCTATTAGCTTTTTGGCTCTTTCTTCAGTAACTGGCAATAAATGTGGAAGCAGTTCTTCCTCTTCTTCCAAACGAGTGAGCAAACCTTTCGTTGGAATCGTCGGCGCTTGCCAAGATCCTCCATAATACGTTTTATCAAGATGGATATGCATATCTCTAAATGACGGCAACATTAAGTAATCATTGGCATCCTTTTTCAGCACATGATCTGTTAATGGTTTTTCTGCCGCAACAATTTCACTTATTTTTTCATTTTCAACCTTGATATGAAAACGTTCTGTCTTTGTTCCTGTAACTGTCTCATTTTCAAACTCATAACCTGTCTCTAAACGGACATTTGTTAACCAATATGCTGAAGTGACCATATTTCTTCCTCCCGATATAATAAATCCTTCTTTCAAGCACAAATGGGCTGAATAGGATTAGCTTTTATAATGTATCATCTTAATCGCTCGATCCTCACGCGATAAGGAAAACTGATTATATACATAATCTTGGCTTGGCGTGCTCGCATTTGCAAAGTAGGCAGTTTTTATTTGTGTATAGTAGATAGCACATAAACACATTGGTCACGGCTCTGTGCTTGCATACAGCTCACAATCTGAAAGATCCGTTGTGTTTAACATTCGGCATGCATCTCGAATGGCTTCAATCTCTGCATGTTTCGTTACATCATTCGTTTTCATTACCTCATTAATACCAGTTCCAATGATTTTTCCTGCTCGCACAATAACTGCAACAAATGGAGACCCATTACCACTCCGTTCATTTTCATTAGCCAATTCGATCGCTTTTTTCATAAAAACTTGCTGCATCATCTCATTCTTCCTTATTATATTTCTATCTTAAGAGACCTATAGAATATTTACCTTGGCATTCTCCATTGATAGTTAAAAATTCTTTACTCAAAAATACTTGAACTTGTGCGGATCAGTGTGCTGCATTTTTTAAAATTTGTTCGATTTCTTGAAATCCAAGCCTTTGTGCATGTTCCAAAGGCGTAACCCCATCACCATCACCAATTTTTATATCTGCCCCATGATCCACTAACAATTGCACAATATCTTGATGATTCTTTCCTCCATCTCCTAGAATGACCGCTTCCATTAAGGCAGTCCATTGTAGATCATTAATATGATTTACATCGACATCAGAATTTTTCAGTAGTTCTTTCACAACCTCTACATGCCCACGTTCTGCTGCTGGAATTAGTGCTGTTCCTCCAAATCTGTTTGTCAACGTTGTATCAGCCTCTGCCGCAATCGCTAATTTGACAATATCAAGATATCCTGATGCTCCAGCATATAAAAACACATTATTTAATTGGTTATCGCGAATATTAATATCCGCTCCTTTATCGATTAGCACTTCTACCACCTCTATATGGTTACCATAAGTAGCTGCCACAACCGCCGTTCTCCCTTGTGCATCTGTTCCATCGATATCAACGCCCTTTTCAAGAAGGCGCAAAACCTCTTCTACATCACCTTTTCCTGCAGCTAAAATAAATTGATTTTGATTCATTGGTATATCCTCCTCTGTATTCAGTTCTACTTTTTCCGATAAGGGCTTTGAATGATCTGGATCGGTTTGGCATGCAGCAAGTAAAATCATCACTATAACAATCCATATATGATTCGTTATTCGTATGTCTACTTCATCCTTCCCTATATGCAATTATCTGTGAGCAAATCTCTTAATTTAAGCGAATCTCACAGCTATTTTCTCTTATATAATTATGGTATCATGATGATAGTTATATGAAAAATATTAAAAAAGTAACTTTCACTTAGGATTTGCATATAATAAGAAAAGAGGTATTTTCACGTGGATATAAGACAACTTCGCTATTTTATAGCCATCGTACAAGAAAGAAAGATCTCTGCCGCCGCTGAACGACTTCATATTTCCCAACCTCCATTAAGTCAACAACTTAAAAATATGGAGGATGAGCTTGGTTCAAAATTAATTGTTAGAAATGGGAAGCATTTTGAAGTAACAGATGCCGGAAAAGCCTTATATCAATATGCCTTGCGAATGACTCAATTAATGGAAGAAGCTAAGATGGAGGTAAAGGAAATCGGTAACGGTGTTAATGGCTCACTATCCTTAGGCGTTAATACCCTTTCTTCAGATGAATTGCCAGAATTACTCAAGCAATTTAAAGAAAAATTTCCGAAAGTTCATTATAAAATCCAACAGAGTGAATCTGCACATCTCTGCAAAATGGTTCGTGATCGTGAAATAGAACTAGCTATTATTCGTTTACCACTTGAATTAGATGATTTCTCCATCCTTTATCTTTACACAGAACCATTTTACTTTATCACTTCAAAAAAACAGAAACGATTCAATGGTGACGTTACACTTGAGGATATAAAAGACTTACCACTGCTTTTACCAAGTACAGAAGGATTAGGTGTATATTATTCAATAGTAGAAGCATTTTCGCGTTTACAGCTAGAACCTAATATTATCGGGGAATGCTCTGATATTGCTCTATTACTTGATTTAATCTCGACTGATTTTGGAACAGCAATCGTTCCCGAATCATTACTTAATCGTTATAGAGGATACCCTATTCACAGTCACAAGATTTCCAATATTAATGATTTTACGGCTCCTGTCGGTCTTGTATGGTTAAAGAATCACTACTTATCTAGAACCGCTCAAAATTTTGTTGATTTATTAAGGAGTAGGTTTTGTTAAGGAGAAAATTATTATCGCCTTCCTACCCAGCTTACATATAATCGTTGGTCATTTCCTCGGAAATGGTGAAAATGCATTTTAACTTACTCATACCAGGTGTAATGGAATGATGGATTTCTTCAAAAATAGCTATCAAAAGGTTACTTAATAATTGGCAGCTGTTTTTCTGATAATAGATCATCAACAAACACTTGGTGATCTGTAAAAATATTTTTTGGCAGCTCTTCAATGGGGAAAAACTTATTCTGAATGGATTCCTCGTTACTTTCCACCAGCTCGCCGCTGTAACGCTTACAAACAAAAGAGATTTGAACCAACGATACTTGGTCGCCATTAGGAAATGTCTTATCATACTGGGGACCCGAATAAATCCCAAATAACTCTAGTTCTTCTAACAAAAGCCCTGTTTCTTCATACACTTCTCTCTTAGCTGTATCCTGAACGCTTTCACCTAATTCCATAAAACCACCAGGAAACCCCCACTGACCATTATCAGCACGTTTTTGCATGAGTATAGCATTCTCTCTATCAAAAACAAAGGCACCCGCCACAACCATAATGACTTTCTCATTCCCAACCATTGACCTTACATGTTGGATATAATCCACTGCAATCTTCCTCTCACATTAAGCTTACTCAAACAGTACTTCGTTGTTAAACACTTTGTGAAACAATATGTTTATTCTATTTCAACCCAAAAATAAAGTGATAAGCATTGCGGTCAATAATATAGAACATTCAATAGAATTTCCAAATAACGATTATATCTTCAAGCATATCCATCCCTAACGCAGCGACAAGATGAATAACCGATAAATTACTGTCACCTATTTTTCAGTATATGAAAAGGATTCTAATATACGTTATTTTATTTGGTATGTTCATCTTTTTCTCCTATGCTTAAATTAAAGCATCTGTATCTCCTGTATGAACTTTTGAGCTATTTCCTTATCATTGAATTCAATTGTTTTATCTTGAAATATTTGATAGGTTTCATGCCCTTTACCAGCTATAATGACAACATCATTTTTCTTTGCTGTTTTAATTGCTTTATAAATGGCCTCTTTTCGATCAACAAATAATTCATATTGTAATGTACTTCCTCTTTTTAATCCTTCTTCAATATCATTCATAATTATATTTGGGTCTTCGGAACGCGGATTATCAGAAGTAACATAAACAATATCACTGTATTCGCTTGCAATCCTTCCCATTATTGGGCGCTTCGTCGCATCCCTATCTCCGCCGCAACCGAAAACAGTAATGATTCTACCAATTGTAAACTCCTTAATCGTTTTCAACACATTTTCTAAAGCATCAGGTGTATGAGCATAGTCAACTAAAACTAGAAAATTCTGTCCTTCATCCACTATTTCCATTCTACCATTAATACTAGCTATCTGAGATAAGCTATTTCTAATATTTTCAAGGGGAATTCCTTCCAATAACGCCGCAGTGATAGCAGCCAATGCATTATATATATTAAACCGCCCAACCAATTTCATGTCGATTTCAATGTCTCCCTTAAAGGTAATTAATAAAAATCGAATTCCCTGTGAGCTCATGGTTATATTTTCTGCAGAAACATCAGATTCATTGTTAATTCCATATGTAATGACCTCAGCAGATGTCACTTTACTAAAATACTTAAAACTTGAATCATCCGCATTTAGAACTGCATATTTTTTATCTTGATTGTTGAACGAATTTCCTAGGCTAGAGAATAATAAACTTTTCGTATGCCGATAATTTTCAAACGTACCATGATAGTCTAGGTGGTCTTGTGTAAGATTGGTAAATATGGCTGTTCGAAAATTACATCCCATTACACGTTTCATATCTATCCCTTGAGATGTCACTTCCATTACACAATATTCCGTTTTGTAATCCCTCATCTGCCGGAGATTTCTTTGCAAAATTGGAGATTCCTGTGTATTTATATCTGTCGGATACATATTTCCGTTCATCTTTATGCCGTTATTCCCCATAAGGCCCATAGTAAGCCCATAATCAGAAAAAATGCTTTCTATCATATACGATGTTGTAGTTTTGCCGTTCGTCCCTGTAATCCCGATCAGTTTCATTTCATGTGATGGATAATTATAAAAATGAGAAGCAATCATCGCCATTGCATGTCTTGCATCTTTAACAAAAATTTTGGGAACATTACTATCAACATCTCGTTCAACTACAAGGGCTACCGCGCCATTCTTTATAGCTTCCTGTGCGTATAGATGCCTATCCTCAAGAAACCCTTTGATCCCTGGCACACAGATAAACAAATTTCCCTTTTCTACTTTTCTTGAATCCATTTGTAAACCTGTTATTTCGATATCGAGGTTTCCGCTTGTACTTTTCACTAGGAAAAGGCTCGCAATCTCTTTTAATAGCAAAATACTTACCTCCTATCTTTCGATAATCTAATCCATATTTTAACACTTTCCCCTTCTTCATTTGCTCAGGTTGCTAATTGAATATCGGGTCATTAGAAAAAAGGAGAATTAGAACTATGTCGATCTTCATCTTTTGTTGAAAGTGATTTTCACTCTATTGATTAACCATTGCGTTTATCTTCCCTATCAAAACATTAAAATTTTCCAAATGTATAGGATAATGATTATTCATTTTAATTTTCTCTTTATTATATTGCTTCACCTTGGACCACTACTTTTTTGGAATCGAAGTGCAAAATACGTGTTCGAACATCGTTTGCTGAAATAAATATCGCCGTCCCATCTTTATCAATGCAATAAGCAATAGGGATAGACACTCCTGTATCCCCATATGAGCCATCAGCATGACTTGTACCAACGATTACCACTTTGTATGTAACGGCAATTTTTGTTGCTTCCGCAATCCATTCATCAAACTGTTCTTGACTAAACATCCCGACCCCAATGGGATGAACAATTAGGTCAGCGCCCCGGTATTGTGCCCCTTTTATTCCCTGTACAATCAATTCATCACATAGAATATGCCCAATTTTTAATCCTTCTTCTACAACAAAGGAAGTTGTGGTATATTTTACTCGCTTTAAAACCACCTCTCCTTTGCGATTTATTATTAGCACTCTATCCTTTGGCTTGTCTTGTAGCTTCCTATAACCGCCGATTAACACGGTATTATACTCCCTAGCTAATATACAAGCTTGCTCTACATTTTCATTGAGATAGCCCTCTGGAAATATGACTGCATCAACAAAGGGATTGTTTTTCAATTCTGATTCAAGTTGTTCGATACCTTTTTCAAGTTTTGGTTGGATAATTAAAAATTTCATCTAGATACCCCTATTCATTAAATCAAAAATTTTATAATCGTAGTTCTGTTTTACCTGATTCGCTTAATTAATCACACACTTATATTTTAACAAAACCTTTGGTTACGTTTACAACAAAGGACTAGTCGTTTAAAGAAATATTAATTGAATTCCAAAAAAGAGTTATCAGATGGAAGAGAGTTTCTTTTTGAAAAAGTGGCAGAGACATAATTAAAACGTTAAGCTCCAAAGACGAATAACGCATTACCTGAGCGGAAATAATGTATATACACCATAGTAATTCGTTTTTTCTTTGGTGAAAACACTTTTGTCCCAGCCACCTTAGTCCGCTATTGTTTCTTTATTAACTCAATAAACGCATCCACGAAGGTTTGTAAAAAATTCCTTGTTCCCTCATTCTGTAAGTGTCCATTTTCATCTAATAATTCAGCAACATTTGCAAGATAAGCTTCTGGCTGCTGAAGTGTTGGCATATTTAAAAAGACAAGGGATTGTCGCAAATGATGATTTGCACCAAATGCACTTAAATTTCCAGGAGATTGACTAATAATCGCGGCAGCCTTACCATCCCACACACTTGATCCATAAGGTCTTGACCCCACGTCCAATGCATTTTTTAATACAGAGGGCACTGAACGATTGTATTCAGGAGTGACAAATAATACTGCGTCTATTGCCTGCATTGTTGTACGAAATGTAGTATATGCCTCTGGTACATTGTTTTCATCATCGTAATCCTGATTGTATAAAGGCAGATTCCCAATTTCCACTATTTCTGTTTCGTATCCTTCCGGAAAGAGAGTTGCAACATTTTTTGCAATTTTTTTAGAGAATGAATCTTTACGAAGACTACCAACTAGGATACCAACTTTTGTCATTTTCTTTCCCTCCTTATTTTTTTGATATGGTAAGGTGGCTCACGTTATTATTCCCTATATACACCGTTTTAATATGCTTTAAAAAAAGATTCTTTAATACACCAGCTTATCGTTATATCTCACCTACTTTCATTTAGCAATACTGTCTCTATTATATAATTCAAGTAAATATGAATTCTACCTTCTATCCCATACAAAAAACCGACCTCTTTTGTAAAAAAGAAGGTCGGTTCAAATTCATTCACTTATCTTATAGTTTTTAATGCTCCGCTCCAGGCAAGTACTTCATCTAACATCGTATTAACATTTACAAAATGTAATTCTTGTGGTTGAAATTCTGTTGCATTCACGAAATCTGTAAATAAGCTTAATGTTGGGTGTGTACGAACATCGGCAACTTTTTGTTCTGCCAAAATGCCTCGTAAATGTTCGGCAGCGCGTGCTCCACCAGTTGAGCCATAACTTACAATCCCTGCTGCTTTGTCATACCAAGCTTCTCGAGCGAAATCGATCGCATTTTTTAGAGCGCTCGTAATACTATGGTTATATTCTTGAACAATAAATACAAAGCCATCAAAACTAGCAAGTTTTTCATTCCATGCGACAATTCCCGGTTCTGTTCCATCAGTTGTTCCAAAAAGTGGGAGATTGTAATCTAAAATATCGACGATTTCATAGCGAGCATCTTCGCGTTGAGTTGCAAGTTTTTTTACCCATTCGCCTACTTGTGGACTTACACGTCCTTGACGTGTACTCCCTAAAATAATTCCAATATTTAATTTTTCAGTTGTCATTATGTCTTCCTCCTGGCTTGTTTTCCAAATGTTTTTTCAAAATAACCCATTGTTGATACCATTATAATTCATCTAAAACGGAGCAAATTTCAGTGCTGCGTACTCAGTACAGCTAACAAAGCATTTGGTACTAGTATACTTTCAAACTAATAACAGCTTGCTTTTCATTCCTTTGCAACGCTCAAGATGATGCGATTACCTGAGGGGTCTTGGGTAATAAAGGCACCATTTTCTTTTACAATGGAAGCCCCAATTTTATTTAACTGATCTATAATTTTCATTCTCTTCTCTTCATTTGCAACCATTATAGTAAATGATTTCAAGCCAACACTATTTAGAGACGGCTGTGGTGCACCAATTCCATTCCAAGTATTTAAACCAATATGATGATGATATTTTCCATCAGAAATAAAGAGCGCTTGATCACCAAATCGGTTGACTACTTCAAACCATAATCCCTCAACATAGAATTCTTCTGTTTTTTCCAATTCAGAAACGTGTAAATGAATATGCCCCATAACCGTCTTGGTCGGAAGCTCAGTCCACGTTTGGTGGTCATGAATCGAGAGAAGGTCGGGAAAATTTAACGGATCCACAGTCATTTCCACTTCTCCATCGTGCCAGTTCCATCGGGAAGGGGAGCGATCTATGTATATCTCAATTCCATTTCCTTCTGGGTCAGATAAATAAAGGGCTTCACTCACAAGGTGGTCTGATGAACCAAATGGAATCCCCAACTCAGAAAGATGGAAAACCATTCGCGCTAAATCGATTCGTTCTGGGAGCAAAATAGCAAAATGATATAACCCCGTTGTTTTTCCTAATTTCGGAACAACTTGCTTCGGTTGTTCAATCGTTAATAAAACCGTATTTCCATCTGCTGTTAAGCTTGCGAATCCTTCAGATTGTTCTAATACCTTGAATCCAATTATCTCTTGATAAAAGGCTAGAGAGCGTTCTAAATTTTGTACTTTTATGTTCACTTGCCCCACAAATGTATATGGCTCCCGATGAAAACTCAATCAACTCACCTCCTTTTTACTACTTTGAATAGGCATAACCCAAAATTACTTCTATTTAGTTACTTTATGTAAGTAAGTATAATAATACAACCTAATAAAGTCAAGTAATCTTTTAACAAAAAAGTGAGTTAATTATTTTCTAGAACGAATAAATGGGATAGATTGGAAAAAGACATGGGAATATTTAGCGAACGGTGGGACAGGTCTAATTCTTTTTCTGTTTCTCTCTATGCTCCAACGTTTTGCTGTATTGGATCCGCTACAGAAAAAACGGAATTATAAAATGGGGAGATTACCAGTAATTCCTGTTCGTATTCACTAACTGAGAAAGCTTAGCTGTAACACTAGGGAGTGAGGACAAAACTGCTTGAAGTATAGTGGATAAACTTCGCCGAAAATAAAACCCAAGAATGCTAATATAACAGCATTCTTGGGTTTTACCCTTTTAGCTATTTAGGTTGAATGGTTTCTCCGTCTTTCATTCTAACTTCTAAAGGTTCAACAATTTTACCTAAGGAAGCTCCTTGCTTTTAATCTCCCTTACAAATCTCCGGGACATTTAACTGTCAATGCTTTAATTGCTACCATAAAGTGAAACTTCAACAAGTGGCGGTTTTACAGCCAGTTAATGCGGGATAAATTTATTATTCATTTGATGTATAGACTCAATGAACAAGAAAATAATAAATAAAAGGAGGTTAAAAAGACAATGAAAACTCTATTCGTTCCGTTGGTAATGAGCTTATTCTTCCTTGGAAATTTTGTCCCCCTTGAACAGCTAAATACTGTAAAAATTGCTGAAAATGAGCCTTCTTATGCTAAATGGGGGAAATTAGCTATGGAAAAGACGAAAGAGAAATACCCCCAAGCAGATATCGTTGATTACCTTCATGTCGGCAGAGAAATTGCTTCAAAATACTCCACAGAAAAATTTAAGCTATGGCTAAAAAGTGATGATAAAGAGTTCGGCGTTTTTGTTAATATAAAATTTGATAATAAAACAGAAGAAATTATCAATATAACATACAGAAAAACTAACAGATCATTTTTATAGTTGAATTACGAACTTTCTTAACGGGAATTACTTTTTACTCGCTTTAACATCGCGACAATTAAAAAACTAACAATCACTAGTAAAACCCAAGAACTGACTTTTCCTAGATGAACGAGGCTCCATGCCTCTGCCTGATTTGGATATGTCCAAGCACCAAAGAATGTGGCAATATTTTCGGCAATCCAGATGAAAAAGCCGATTAGCATAAAAGAAAAGGCAAGCGGCATTCGGTAACGTGTTCCATTTACTTCGTATGTTACCCAAGTTTTCCAAAAGACAATGATGACAAGACCAGCTAACCACCACCGGATATCGATCCAATAATGATGGGTAAAAAAGTTTAGGTAAATGGCTGCAGCGAGCGACGCAACAATCAGAAATGGCGGCCATTTAATTAGATCAACCTTCAGCCTCCTCCATGCCTGGCAAAGATAACTCGCAACACTTGCATACATAAATCCGCTATAGAGTGGAACACCGAAAATTTTAAAATAGCCTTCCTCTGGATATGACCATGAACCCATATGTACTTTAAAAAGCTCGAGAGCAAGTCCAATCAGGTGAAACATTGTGATCACCTTTAATTCGTCTTTTGTTTCTAGCCCGGAACGTACCATCCACCACTGCATTAACAGACAGATGATCAGCATCCAGTCATATCGTCCAAGGAATGGGAGTGGTAAGATTTTCGTCAAAGCTAAGGCGGAAAAAATAACAACAGGAAACACGCAGGACAGCGCCTGCTCCCAACCAAAATGAATAAGCTGTTTACCCGCTCTTATAACTTGCGCCTTCAAAGTTTTTTTCTGTGACTTATTTTCAATGGCTAAATTCACGCTAACCCCTCTTTTTGGAATGTATTTGAATGGAACTCGCCAGTTTCTTCCACATATTTCTCCTATTCATCCTGAATGTCTTCATTATTTTGGTATTCTAAAATATCTCCAGGTTGGCATTCTAACGCCTTACAAATTCCCTCTAGCGTTGATAAGCGAATCGCTTTGGCTTTTCCATTTTTCAAAATCGAAAGGTTTGCCATCGTGATTCCAACCTTCTCTGAAAGTTCTGTCACACTCATCTTCCTTTTAGCCAACATAACATCAATATTGATGATAATTGCCATCTTATTCACCTCAGACCGTTAAGTCATTTTCTGATTTTATATCGATCGCCTCTTTTAAAAGCCTTTGAAGAACAGCCGCAAAGACGGCGATAACCAAAGAAGCAAAAATAATGATCAAGCCAATGACGATGATTCCTGGAGCATCATCTACCTCTGCCATAAAATAGAAGAGTGGCATGCCCACGACATAAAAGCTACTAATTGCGATTGCACAATACTTTATATTTTTTAAAGCTTTTACAGAGATGTCTGCGAACGCCTTGTTTTTGTCAATATAACTTAAAAGTTTAAATGCCTGGTACAATGCAATAAAAAACGGGATCGCTGATATATACATCACAATTAAAATGCCATACAGTACATAAGCAAATTCAGAATAACTGTCCACTGCCTCTTTGGCGACTATTGGTAATCCAAATAGACACAAAGCCAGAATGGGAGTCCCAATCAGAAAAACAGCTATTCTCAAAAAAAGCGTTGAGCCTCGTTTCATAAAAAAGCACCTCACTTATTCAATCTCAAATTGATTTTAACATCAAATTTATCGTTTTACAATAAATATTTATTATTATTTATGAATTTTTTATTGTTAAGCTTGCCGTTTCTATATAATCATATATTTACACACAACCTTTGACTTCCGCCTAACATATATTGTATTATATATCTAAATGATACATATCAATTAGATAGGTGGCATAAAATGAAAAAATACAATCATACAACATACGCGATTCTTGGCATTTTGACGACTGAATGCAGAACAGGATATGCGATTAAACAGCTGATTGATCAGAGTCTTAATCATTTTTGGAAAATCAGTTATGGTCAAATTTATCCTACTTTAAAACTAATTGTTGAGGAGGAATTAGCAAGCGTTCAAACCTTATCAGAAAAAGGCAAACCTGAACGAAATGAATATTTTCTGACTGATAAAGGAATTGCTGTTTTAAAAAACTGGCTGGAAACACCGATTAAACAGATACCAGTTGAACGAAACGAAGTTTTATTAAAATTATTCTTTGGTCGGCACCAATCTAAAGAAAACACCTTATTACAACTTGAAGATTATCAGCAAAGGTTAGAAGAACGCTACCAGCTTTACCAAAATATAGAAAAAATGATTACTTCCACCCCTCATAACACAGAAGATGTGACCTACTGGTTATTTACTTTGGATTACGGAAAACGAGTAACAATTGCGGCCATTGAATGGTGTGATGCAACAAAAGAACATTTTATAAAAGGAGGATCAGTATGACAAAAAAAGTTTATACCGGACGTTATACAACTGAAAATGACGAGGATGTAGTGGTTTTTCTTATTGGAATGCGTGTAAACAACCCCTTTGCCATTCATAAATGGGGACCAGTATTTGCCTCTATGCCTGGCATGATTAAAGAGCTCTATACACATAAAGAAGAACTAGGATTTCTTTCGATGGAAAGCTATTTTGGGTTGAGAACCACTGTTATGATTCAATATTGGCGGTCTACTGAGGATTTATTAGCTTATGCCAAGGGAAAAAAACATTTAAATGCCTGGAAAAATTTCAACCAAAAAGTCGGTAATAATGGGGCTGTTGGTATTTATCATGAAACCTATGAACTGAAGAGCGGCCACTATGAATCAGTTTATGGAAATATGCCTTTGTATGGGTTAGGTAAGGCGATGAAGCATATTCCAATTACAAAAGAAAAGATGGGAGCTATGAAACGGCTCAAAAGAAATACCTAGATTCATATAAAAACCTCTGTAACAATAAAAAACGCTCAGTTCATTGAGCTGAGCGTTTATCTTCAGTATATTGGACAAAATCTACTTAAACTCCCATTTTATTTAAATCAGGATGGGGGACCATATCAATTTGTTTAATTATTTTCGCTGGGTTACCGCCAACAACTACATTGTCTGGTATATCTTTCGTCACAACAGCACCAGATGCAATCACAACATTGTCGCCAATCGTTACGCCTGGATTGATGATTGCACTTCCGCCAATCCAAACATTATTCCCGAAAGTAATCGGCTTTGCATACTCTTTACCGGAATTCCGTTCTATTGGATTAAGTGGATGGGTGGCAGTATATATTTGCACACCTGGTCCAAGCATACAATTATTTCCAAAATGCACTTCACAAACATCTAAGATCGTACAATCGAAATTCGCAAAAAAGTTTTCACCAACGTGCGTATTGCGGCCATAATCAAATCTTATATTGGGTTCCATATATACATTTTCCCCAGTGGATCCAAGTAGTTCCTTTAATAATTTTATTCGTTCCTCTTCATTCGTCTCTAAGGTTTGGTTGTATATTCTAACCTTGCGCCTTGCTTCTTCACGTTCATATAGTAAGACTGGATCAGCTGGGTCATACATTTCTCCAGCCAACATTTTCTCTTTTTCAGTTTTCATTCCAAGAACCTCTTTCCAATTATCTGTTCGGCAAATAACATTACTAGCTATCCAATATAGTTTACCCTATTTACTGATGTTGACAATATATCAAAGACAATTATTAAGAATAATGGTGAAACGAAATTGAGAGCTATCACAATGACAGCTCTCATTTCCATTCCCTCATTTTTCTGTACCATCGAATGTTAGCTATATTCCCTTTTTCAAAAGGACCTATCCGTCCATAAACGTTTAATATCACAGTCCTTCTGTAAAATTCTTACTAGATACACATCTGGATTACTTAGCTTTTTCCATTGCTCGAAACCAAAGCTGTTATCATACTGGCGCAATAATAAGGATATAATCCCTCCATGGGCCACGATTAACGTGTGTTTGGAATCACTTGTCAGAATATCATTTACAACCCCGACAATTCGATTTTGAGCCTCGTTACTTGATTCTCCACCTTCATACTTTAAATCCATATCCTCGAATGTCGTTTCCAGTTTTTCCAGCCAATCTGGAAATGACATCGAACTTAGTACCCGTTCGGTTAAGCGGCTGTCCGTCTCAATGTCTAAATCCATTTTTTCTGCAAAAGGCCTTATCGTTTGAATAGCTCTTAAAAAAGGACTGGAAATGATCCTATCCACTTTAATATTAGACAGAAAATCAGCCAATGCTTTCGCTTGCATAAACCCCTTTTCTGTTAATGGTGAATCAGCAGATTGTCCTTTTGCTTCACAATGCCGAATAATGTAAATGTTTTTACTCATACTTCCCCCTCACTAGACGATGTATGTAATTTAATCATCATCCGCAAAAATGCACTGGCTTGTGCATTCTTTTCCATATTAGATTCGATCCAATCGATTTCGTCGCCTAACAAGTTCACTAAATAGTAAACCGCCTTATTATGGGATGCTGGTGTATTATAGTTAAAAATCATCCTTAGCTTATCAAGAGGAATAGCAGGCAAAAAGGCTTCAAGTGCTTTTAATCCTAATTGAGCCCGTTCAGGTTTATATCTATGTAGCAATACTTTTGAAAGATTGACCATCACATGTTGTAACATTTCGACAGACCATAAGTCATTGCCTCTTTGGTTTGCCTTATGATATTGAAATAAAAACCAAGCCACGTCATAAGCAAAATCGTGAAATTCTTCTTTAGAAAGCAACAAGTTTTGGGTTGACTCAAATTTAGCTAATCTATTTTCAGGGTCATACAACACATGAAAAAAATCCTTTTCTTTAAATGTCTTTTCAGTCACAGTGAATAAATCAACATGAAGCAGATTATCATAAACAGCTATTTGCGGCGCGATTATAAAGAAATCCTCGAAAAACAATATTTTTCGATACGATTCTAAATGCTTTAATCTTTGGTCCAAAAAGGCCTCTTCATCTTTTTCATCTATCAAGCAGTAAAGGTCTACATCTGAATACTTGTCATATTCTCTTCTACCCATTGATCCCTTTAGAAAAATGGCCTTCACCCGATTATCTTTCATTAAACTTTGCGAAATGATGCGGACCGCTTCTTCCTGCTTCATCCATACACCTCCATCTAATAAAGGCTTTATTAGCTATTCAATTTTTAGCGTATTTAAAAATTGCTCTACCTCGGTTGGAGAACGTAAGATCACGATTTCCTTTTCATTAGAAAACGAAGCCAGTTTTTTCAAGATTAGCGGTTTTTTAGATTTTGGATATTCCCATACCCATTTCAAGAATTCAATTGAAACCCTTTCTTCACATCCTTCTCCCATATCAGGTCGGGTCTTATTTCTGTATTGAATCCACCGTTTTATAACACGATATACACAAATTGTTCGGGGAATATCTAGAAAAATAATCGTGTCCGCACTATTCAAGCGAATATCGATTGTTCCACTATAATTTCCATCCACAATCCAACTTTCTTGTTCTACCAATTCATTTTGAACAAGTTGCTGCTCTTGTTTAGAGGTTGCAACCCATCCGGGGTTCCAAAATAACGCATCAAGATGAAATACTTCAATCTTTAATAATTCCCCTAACTTTCTTGCTAAAGTAGATTTTCCAGAACCACCTGACCCAATAATGGCAATTTTTTTCACCGGACTCCTCCTCGCTTAACAAGCGTATACGTTATTTATTTTTCCGCATGTGCTGTTAGAATTTCCCCCATATTCTATCCACTTTTTTGAGATTCTTTTCATTAAAAGAGCATTTATATATATCAGGCATTTCAAGTTTTTTCCAGAAATCAAATCCATATATAGGATCGAAATAATTCATCATTAACACCATAATATTTCCATGAGTACCGATCACAATGTTTTTGCCTTGGTGAGTTTCTAAAAGTTGTAAAAGTGCATGAACTCCTCTTTTTTGAGCAACTCGGTTTGATTCTCCTCCTTCCCATGAAAAATCATCATCTTCCCAAACTTTTGAAATTGCGGCTGTGAAATCTTCTACAGATTTTCCAGCTAATATCCGTTCTTTGAAATCATTTTTAATTTGAATTTCTTTATCTATATATTTAGCCAGTTCTTCTATTGTCTGTACTGCACGCTTATATGGACTAGAATAAACATAATCAATATTTTCCCGTTTTAGTAATTTAGTTACTGTCTGAGCGTCAGCAAAACCACGCTCAGACAGCGGCCTTTCCAACTCATTTGGTGTATAGGTAGAGTGGGCATGTCTAACAAAATACAAATTCGTCTGCAAATCAACCAACTCCTCGCCAAATAGCTTATAATAAGACATCCTGTATGTTCCAATAAAGTGAAACTTATTCTACATTTTGCAGCAGGGCATTTCCCTTTTTTCCAACACGTAAATAAGCTATTTCCGCGTTATCTTGTAATTCTATTCCCTCTCCTTCAGGAACAAAGAAGCTTTCTGTACCATAAATAACCTCGCCAGGTCTGTTCGTTTTTCCATTTATAATAACATCACCAAGTTGCTTTTTGTAGGGACGATTCCATTCGCCATCTGCATAAACATACCCGGCATAACCATAGATATTATCTTCATTCTCTCGAAGCACGACCTTTACTTTCTCATTGCTCATTGAGGAATTGTCCAGGTCAGGAATAGTTGAAATGTCATAACGTAAAGTAACATAATCTCCTTGAAGCAGAGAACGGGGGTCAACAGGTTCGAGCTTAACTTTAATTAACGTCCCCTCTTTTAACAACATCTCATTTGTAATCGATTGATAGCTGACAAATCCGACTTGCAAGCATACAAGAAGCAGAATGAACGCCCATTTTTGTTTGAAGCGTGGACCTTTCTTCTCTGTCTTGGCCAATTTCCTTTCAAAATAAATCGTAACTCCCAGAATGACAAGTCCAAGAAATAATAGTAGCAACGATTTATGGATTAGTTTCCATAAAAATTCATAATATTTATAAGCAATAAATAAAAACCAAAAAATAAAACTTGTTGTCCATTCCCATCTTCTCGTATTTCGGTTTAACACAAAAAGGCAAGTGGTTGTGATTAAGAAGAAGCTGAGATTATACACAATGCTCAACCAATCGGAAACTTCCATCATTGTAAGTGTAATAAGCGATAAAAAGGCAAGTATAAGCGCCGTATATCGCGTTGCATTCTCCTTTTTTTGTAAGAAGTAGTAACCCCCATTTAAGACAAGCAGGCTAATGGTCACAGTATGAATCCAAAACCACTCAAACAGGACTGCAGCAAATACTAGATTTAAAAGGAGATAAAGAAATACTCTTATTCCTTTTTGTTTCATGATGTAAATGGCGAAGCTGACAAGGGCGAACAAAAGCAAACGATAAAAAAGAAGTTGATGAAAAAGGACGATTCCTACGGCAATTAGAAAACCTGTCGCTAGAAGCGTATATTTAATTTGAATCGGCCACTTTGTGATTACCGCTGGGAGGATAAGCACAATTATGGCAAAGAAAAATAAGAGATCAATTGAACTCCCAGGAAATAGTAAGAAAAAGAGACCAAATATCGCACTTGTGGCAAATAAAGTGGCGATCAACGTGACAGCTATTGTAAGCAAAGACTTTATAAATCTAAAAAACGGTGTCTCATTCATAAATTTCACTGCAATGATACTAAGGAAGACAAGCGCAGCCGCTAAAAATAAAAAGAAAAATAATATCCATTCACCAAAATATGGAGCAATCCAACGAAAGCTTTTTATGACAAGATAAATAATGGTATATACTCCGAGTATAGTAAGCAGCACACGATTCTCTTTCTTTTTAGACCAATAATAATAGCCGATTCCTAACACAATAATATATAAACCATTGCTTATGAATTTATAAAGTGGTAACCCAGCAATAACAGTCAAAAATACAAAGATGTAATGAAAGACAATAAACGATCCATATTTTAACGTTTTAGAATGAAGGAACTGCTCACTTACATAAAAAATAACGGCATTCCCAAGCATAACTCCAAACAGGATCCAGAAATATTGATGCTCATTCCAATTAGCTAAATAAGTAGAAGGTGTTAAGT
The DNA here is from genome assembly GCF_018333015.1 of Bacillus sp. J14TS2. Taxonomy (NCBI): domain Bacteria; kingdom Bacillati; phylum Bacillota; class Bacilli; order Caryophanales; family Bacillaceae; genus Bacillus; species Bacillus sp. J14TS2. The sequence continues at coordinate 162,936 of NZ_BORE01000010.1, forward strand.
AAAAATAAATCGTTATGTGCAACAGTATATAACTGAGAACATAAAAGGGCTCATACTTCGTAGCCAAGGCAAAAAGTAGTACAGGAAAAAGCCAGACTAGAAACAATAAATAACTGTCTGCATGAGAATTGTATATTTGCCCAATGAGTGCAACAGATAATCCAAATATAATACTTGTAGCAACCAGCATCCAATCACTTAAAAATTGCTGATGCTTCATTACTTTGCGAAATAGTAGATGTAGTCCATAAAAAAGAAAAATAAGTGCAATGCTTAGACAAACTTTCGTTATACGATCAAATCCCTGCCAATTTGAAGCAAAAAAATAAAATACACTTGAAAGAAGCAGACTGATTCCTAATAAATAGCCGGTCTTGATTCCTTTCAGATCCAAATGCATTCTCCTCCTTCTTAGAACATCCTCTTATAGGATTTCTATCGTTAGTGCGTATGTAACAAATACCTTCTCCTAGCTCATACTATGGTACATGGATAAAAAACTTGATTCAAGACGTGTTTCTTCCATTCCCTTTTTTAGTTGGAGATATGCAAAATGATCCTTACAGATATACGTGCGAATAGGTAAGAGGACAAAGATAGGATCAATGTTGGAGAAGACAAAAGTGTTAACATTTTTGCCTGAGGAACAAACAAGTAGAAACATATCCTTGATGTATATTCAACATAACATCCTTTTACTACAGGTTTCACTCTCATTACGAAAAGTTATTGCATTGAATTCATTTCATAGAGATAGAAAATATAATCCGTTGATACACCTGAGTATCCCTGTTGGTCAAATTTCCCCGATGATATGTACCTTGGTTCACAACATGTTGAACTAATTCGACGAGATACGTTTCTAGACGGCCAAATTGAGGATGTTCAAGACAAATCTCTTTATCCAAATTCTCCTCATTGTTTAAATAATATTGATTCTTCTTCGCTAAGTCATAAAAAAAGCGTTTCTAATGCTTTCAGTCGTATATCTTTTGTCTTTTCTTGCGTTTCTATAATAGTGACTTGGATTTCACCCATACTCTTCTCTCCTGACAATAAATATCTTCCGGCAATTCCTCAATTTTACAAAAACTTGTTGTTCGCTCAAACGTGATAATCATACAACTGTAAAGAACGATTTTTTTCATCAACTCACTTCTCACATCCATATTTCTCTTTACTAATAATTACTTCTGTTTTCGTTGTCTAAATCCTTTATTTCCTTTACATTCATTCTGAATAAATCGGTTGGAAGCAGATTACAACATCAAAGCTATTGTTTAGATTAAAATAAGAGATGTAACAGAATTCGTTGATCGGAAGGAGAATAACAATGAAGATCATTCTTGTTGGAGCAAGTGGTACGATTGGACAAGCGATTGCCGAAGAACTAGGAAAAAATCATGATATTATCCGCGCTGGAAGGAACGGATTAGATGTAGCAGTTGATATCACTTCTGTTAATAGTATTAAAAATATGTATGAGCAAGTGGGGAAAGTCGATGCAGTCATTAGCGCAACAGGTGGTGCTCATTTTGCTCCTGTTTCAGAATTAACACCAGAGTTAAACGAAATAGGCATTGAAAGTAAGTTGAAAGGCCAAATTAATTTAGTCCTTTTGGGAATGGAGCATATTTCTGACAACGGAAGCTTTACTTTAACAACAGGTATCATGATGGATGATCCCATTCCTCAAGGTGCATCAGCAGCCATGGCTAACGGTGGAATTAGAGCATTCGTTAAAGCTTCTTCTATTGAAATGCCAAGGGGAATCCGTATCAATAGCGTTAGCCCCAATGTCTTACGAGAATCTCTTGAAAAATATGCTGACTTTTTTCCAGGCTTTGAAGCCGTTCCCGGCAGTCGTGTGGCTTTGGCTTTCAAAAAAAGTGTAGAGGGAGCTCAAACTGGGCAAAATTATGAAGTTTATTAATGAAATCTTATAATAATATCTTACTTCTTCTAAAATGAAAAAGAATCTATTTTGAAATACTTAGTAAAATTAAGGATAAGTGAATGTAAGTTTTTATATAAGAACAGTAACTTATCTTTAATGTCACACATTGTATGCTAATTAGTACATCACTTATATATAGTGGTGTACTTTTTTATTTAGTTGACCTCCTAAATGACCTCATTTACTACTACAACAACATTTTGCAGTACAATCATACAGGAACTTATATTCCGTTGATATCCATTCTTTAAAAGTGGTATAAGTGGTAAAGGAATAAAAACTGGGGTCCTTCTTCTACCTCTGTTAAATTACAAAAGAAGAAAGTAAGTGATTCTCTGACTTTACACAAAAGAATACGAAGAAAAAGCAGGTGTATCACCATGTCAAAATATTGATATGACTATTGCCCTGATGGTGTAGAAAGTCGTTTTGAATCATTAGTTTTTGACCGTCAAAATCAACCGAGTTTACGGAACAACGTAACAGAACCATATTCCCTTATTTTGTATGAATTCCCGATAGATGCCAACCCTAGAATAACTAAATCATCTTCTCCATTAAGATGTGATACTATTATTTCGCAATAAACAACAAGGGGGAAACCAATGAACAAAACAGACCGATTATTTGCCATCGTGCTGGAACTGCAACGTAAAGAAGTTGTACGGGCCGAAGATTTGTCAACCCTATTTGAAACTAGCGTGCGGACCATTTATCGTGACATCGAGGCGCTGAGTGAAGCGGGCGTGCCGATCATAGGAGCCCCTGGTACGGGATATTCCCTGATGGAAGGCTATTTCCTGCCGCCGATCAGTTTCACGGTACCGGAAGCAGTGAGCTTGCTGATTGGAACAGACTTTATCGAACAGCGATTTGATGATGATTATCGGGGCAAGGCACAAGCCGCTCGCGGTAAAATCGAGACCATTCTACCGGAAAGCGTTCGCAATGAAACAGCTCGTGTACGCAACGCTATGCGTTTGCTCAATTCCGATAATCAGTCCATACCGTCAAAAGAAAAGGAATATCTAGAAAAGATCCGTCGGGCGATATTAGACAAGCGAAAGATTGGCTTTCAATATGTAAAAAGACTTGCAGATTCCGAGGGGAATCGTCATAGTGTTCGTACCGTTGCTCCCTATGGATTGGTGCTCGTTCAAGGATCGTGGATGCTCGTAGCCCATTGTGATCTGCGCCGAGACATTCGCCATTTCCGATTATCCAGAATGACGGAACTTATCGATCTGGAAGAACGATTTAAAATACCGGCGCACTTTAACTTTAGGGATTATACCCCTGCGGATGATCGGCACTTGCTGGTTCGTCTCCGATTTAACCCTGGCATTGCAGATAAGGTGAAGGAATCTAACTATTATTACATAGAGGATATGGAAGAGCATCAAGATGGATTGGATGTGGTCATACGCGTTCGTCAACTGGACGAGGTGTTGCAATGGGTGCTTGGCTGGGGATCGGGTGTAATAGTATTGGAGCCTGAATCGTTTCGAAATCGGATTCGTGAGGAAGCCGAAAAAATGTTAGAACACTACTGACATACCGTTGTCAGTAGTGTTCTTTTATAATTGGAGTAAGTAAGCATAAAGGAGTGATAGAAATGCGAAGTAGTATATCTAGGTTACGGAATTGTATCGTTTATTATAGAAAGGATGGTATTTCGTGAAATTTGCTTTTGTGCACATCACCACCGACGACGTGGGCAATTTGGGGTCCTTCAATATTTAGAAGAACCTCCAAAAGATAGGAGATTTTTTCGTTGAAAGTCACAAAACAAATCAAGGAGCAATTAAGGTTTGGGAAGCGTTACCTGGAAACTATTGAATTGGATGTTCTTTCAGGGATTTCAGTCAAGGAGCAAAAGGAACTCAAATCGATTTTATTAAAGTTATGGACAACCATATCGAAGAAGGAAAAATAATGAATCGTATTGGTTAAGAAAATTCGATTGTGACTGTTAATGGGTTTGAAACTCATGGAAAAAGGTGATTTTTAATGTTGTACAAGAAAATTGGTGAGTTATTCCCTAAAGCCCCTTTTGATTTTGAAAAAACTATAAGGTTTTTAGATGGATTTCCCCCAACTAAAAAAGAACAAACGCTGAATGAAAATCATCTAACCAAAGCCACTTTAATGAATGATCAAATATTTGTCTTTGATTTACAATCAGAAGGTGATATTGAAAACCCAAAATTGATATACACCATATTTTCAGACAAGGATATCTCGGATAAGAGCTTAAAAATGCTTGAAAAGAAAATCGATCATTTTTTAAGTTTATCTGATGATCTCAAGGAATTTTATACTTTAGCATCGGAAGATCCGTGGTTCCAACATATAAATAAAAAACTATATGGCTACCATCAGGTTAAATTTCTTACTCCTTTTGAAAATGCCTGCTGGGCGATCTTTACCCAAAGGACGCCCACGAATATCGCCAAGGAAATCAAGATGAGATTCTGTAAAAATTTTGGTCAATCACTCGAAATAGACCATCAATGTTATTCTGCATTTCCCGAGCCTGTAAATATCCTTACAGCTTCCGAGGAAGCTCTAGCAGAAACGGTCAAAGATAAGCGAAAGACCCAATATTTGCTGTCAGTCTGCGAAGCATTTTCCGACGTTGATGAACAGTTCCTCACCGACGGAGATTATGATGAAGTTGAATACTGGTTAAAAGGTATTAAAGGAATCGGTGAATGGTCAGCCTCGTTTATTCTTATCAGAGGGATTGGGAGAATGGAACGATTACCTGTTAGCGAAAAAATGTTATTCAAGGTGTTTTCAGAAATTTATAAAGGTGATCAGGATGTTAAGGTGATTGCTAATCATTATGGAAATTGGAAAGGATACTGGGCCCATTATCTTCGCGCTTTGGGTGCATTTACAAAATAGGGTAGAATAGGATCGTTCAAAAGACAAAACGCTAATATAACACACAATATTTAAGGAGATGAAGTACATGGCTACACCACAACTCGACTTTTCATCTATTCAGGTAAGGGATCTTGAAAGATCACGTGAATTTTATCAGAATACCTTTGGTTTTGAAATTGAAAATGAAAATCCAGGAGCCTATATCTTTAAAAATGAAAAGGGTGCTTCTTTTGCTATTAGAAAACCTTTGGTTGATTTAGACAAAGCGGGCAAACTTGGATGGGGAGTCGCACTTTGGTTTTCCGTTCCTAACGTGGAAGAACGATATGATGATGTGAAGTGAAGATTGTTAAGGATTTAGCAGACAGTCCCTTTGGTAAGGTGTTTACAGTAGAAGATCCTGATGGATATTATATTACTCTTCACGGATAAATCTCCGAGTTTCTTATTTTAGCGTATTACAAAGAAGGACAGTGATAAAGCGAATCTTATCTATCCTTCTCTTTTTCCCAAATAAAATATCTTGACTTTTAATAAAGTGAAACTTCATTCAATGTTTTTTCCATCGCCCACTGATTTTAGAAGATCAAAGACTAAATTCGCGACGTCCTGTCGGCAGGCTCAAAGCACGACATCCTGTCGTTTCGCCCGCACTAGTACGTCCTGTACGTCGCAACGCTTTTGTGACCAATTTCCTGTCGGCCCGAACCAATCGGGTATTTACTGGCAGTTGTCCTCCACTTACAATTCTCGTTTTTACCTCGAATTCTTGAAGTGGAGGTCTTACTGCCAGTTAATTCGGGATAAAAAAGAATGTTCAAAATGGCTTCTTTACATAAAAACGCAAGCGCCCTTTTCGCGATATATAAATTTTTTAACATCTTACATATTTTCGTTTGAAACCAACTCTTCCTCTATCGATATCTTTTTGAATACTTTCAGAGGCATTTAAGAAACTACTTTTCTTTTTGGGTCTTTTAACTTCTACTGTTCCAACCTCTTTGGCAATGTCCATTGCCTTTTCATGAAGCGCTACATAGGAAATAGCCACAGTGTATAGGAAGTTATTCATAGAAGCTTTTGTTCGCTCAGGGGAGTCATGAATCGTATCTTTCACCATTTCAAGCATGTAGGAAATCTTACTTTCAGAAAATTCGTTGTCACGGAGTCTTCCTAGAAGCCAGCAGTAACAGCTCCATCCTGCCGACATTTTCAACTCTTCCTTACTTGAAATCCATTTATCGGCGACATCCTGTGCTATCGGCGATTCTGATAATGTGACTGCGACCACATAGTCAGACAACATATAAAAATAGGCCGAATCCATCCAACGATCAAAATCAGACTCTGTCATTGCTTTTGGATCTGCAATAATGCCTGCAAAGTACATTGCATCGTAGTTCCCTGTAGCATAAAGTTCTTCTGCTAAAGCTTGATTTATTTTTATTTTCTTCGCGATCGGCTTCATTGCACCAGTTGCAACACCAAAAAGCGGCTCGTGTGCACCATTTGATATGTACATTTTCTTCATTCGTTCCTTCCCAAGTGCTTCGAGCTCCTCCATTACCATTTCTACATTCATCAAACTCGGCGAAATTCCTCGGATTCGGGAAAAACCGCCTTCTCTCCTTTCAATTAACAGCGTACTTACATATTCATTTTTTAATGCTGTCCATCAACCCTAACAGCAGGAAAAATCATTCATTCGGGTAGGTTTCTTGCAAAAAAACCACAGATTGTTTGATTAATTCCTTTAAGACATCCACATGAATATCTGCTACTTTGTTGATATACACACAGGCTTTTCCTGTTGTATGTTTTCCAAAAACCTTTAATAATTCATCTCGTTGTGTGTCACCTGTTGCAAAATATAAACTGATTTTAGCTTTTCGAGGTGAAAAGCCAACGAGCGGTGCATCGCCTTCATGCCCAGATGCATATTTATAATGATATTTGCCAAATCCAATAATGCTTGGCCCCCACATTTTCGCTTTATACCCTGTTGTCTCTGTAAAAATATCTAATAATTTATAGCCATCTTCACGTTTTCGAGGTGACTCCACATTTTCAATAAACTCGATGACACTACTATCTGTTTCTTTCGTTTTTAGTTCGTACATCGTCCCATCCCCCCTAAACGTTGTTCCATCGAATGACTGCTTAATCTTGTAACATTATGTTACCTTCAATCATCCATCATTCCGCTTTTACACGGTACCAGTATTGATATTTCTCCTGAAACCCTAATTTTGAATAGAGATTTAATGCAGGTCGGTTATTTAGGACTACTTGGAGATAAGCAAATTCCGCACCGTTTTTCTTTCCCCACTTTAGCAAATTCAGCATTAACTGCTCTGCAAAGCCACGATTTCTCCACTGCGGATCTGTAACAATGTCAAAAACCCCCAAGTACTCTCTCTCCAAAACGCCTAGACCACATGCAACAACTGTCTCTTTATTATAAAGTGAAATAAAGCATGTTTTGGGAATAATCATTGAAAGCATTTGCTTCATAATCACCCTATTACATTCATTTTGCTGATTAAATTTACAGAACTGATTTAGCCATTCGTCCTTTACTCTCTCTTCCCATTTAACTGAATCTATTAGTGGATCCTTTAGGTTCGATAGTGATAATAACTGAACACTTGTCTGGTCAATCACAGTGTAACCATGACCTTCTAGAGTCATATCCAATCTATCTGGATAAGCGAGCTCAGTCATTTTAAAAACTGGCTTTAAATTGCGATCCGCAAATATATGCTCACAGTAATGAATTTTCTTATCTATATCCACAGCTGACGTATAGATCGGATTAACAGAATTGGCACGTTTTGTATAACCATTAGAAAATCTTAACAGCCAACCGTCATACACCATTGACGACAATGAGGGCCATGCGTTAAGCGATAACTCTTCAATAGTACGAATCATTTCTTATCTCCTCTTTTTGAATCAACATACAACAAATTGTATGTTGATTCAACAGGGATATTATTGCTTTTTTATCTTAGAACCATCTTCCGGAATCCCTCATTGATGCACTTTTGCTTTTCTACTCCAATAAGAAAAAACGATACCCCTTCATTGATAGGAGATACCGATTTATATTTTCTATACGAGTTTTAAAGCCTTAACGATCCTCTGAATCCTCTAGAGCCATAGTAAGAGTCGGCGCCATTGTGATACAAGAAGACATGCCCGAAGCGATAATCACAGAAAAGGGCACCCCCTAGTTCTCTAATATCTTTTGGGGTTTGCACCCAACTAGACGTCTTCTTATCAACATGTTCCAGTTCCTGCAACGCCCGGTATTGTTCTTCCGTTAATAGTTCAATCCCCATGGCCGTTGCCATATCGATCACGCTATTTTCTGGTTTATGTTTTTTTCTCGCCTCCAGCGCTTCGCGGTCATAACAAACACTTCTGCGTCCTTTAGGACTTTCCGCTGAACAATCATAAAAAATGTATTCATCTGCTTTTTCATCATACTTAACAACATCCGGCTCACCGCCCGTTGTTTCCATTTCATTAAGCGACCACAGTTTTTCAGGATTCGTTTCCAGCTTTTCTTCAATTTTATTCCATTCAAGCTCTTGATGGCGATGCATATTTTTCTCAAAGCGAGTCTTCAACGCTTTGAGTAATTCTTCACGTTGTTCTAGTGACAGCTCTTTTGCCATGTTCGATCCTCCCTTAATATGTATTTATAATGGTTATTAGTCGTGCTAATTATATGCTTCAATGTCACAGCATCTCTTATTAGTGGATCCGATCTCAAATTCCACCCAATATCTTTAGTATTCACTGCAATTTTTCCTACTATATATGCTTTTTCATTCTATCATAGAATAATGACAAATGATCCTGCCAATAAATAGTATAACTTATTTAATTTAATTCGACTTTTAAGAATTCATATATCATAATAGTCAATATAGAAAACCTCTCCTAGACATCGTTTTGTTGCAGAGTGAACCTTTTCCCTATGGAATGAGAAGAACTTATTCTGATTGCGAATCTTACTAAACTAAACTTCAATCTGCTGAAATTGCGATTCGTAGATATATTTGCTACTATGAATCATTACTTATACTAGCAAAAAATATAGGAGGGATTATGGTGGCAACTTTCGATGATTTTCAAAAACTAGATATGCGTGTTGGAGAAATTATTAGAACAGAAGCATTTCCTAAAGCAAGAAAACCCGCATACAAACTGTGGGTTGACTTTGGAGAAGAGATCGGAATTAAACAAAGTAGTGCTCAAATAACTGACTGTTATGAGTTAGATGAACTAATTGGCAAGCAAGTATTAGGAGTGATTAACTTTCCTCCTATGCAAGTTGCTGATTTTCGTTCAGAAGTTTTAGTGATGGGTGTATATTCGAAACAGGGTGTTGTTCTTATAGAACCCCAGCAAAAAGTAAAGAAAGGAGACCGGTTAGGATAAGATCATTCTACCACTGATATTTTGATGTTAAAGTTAAATCCGTTTTGCCCTGTTCTATAGGATTTGCTATTAAGAGCACCTGTGTTGTTATAAGACTGTGACAACACGACAAGAACGATTGGCAAACCACTTTTTGATATAGCTAAGCCAAAGAGGCTGGGACATAATTAAAAAGTTAAACTCCAAGAACGAACAATACATTTGCCTTAGCGAAATATATTTCTGAAGTGGGGATATATGCATCCTGTTCGTTTTCTTGGTGAACATACCTGCGTCCCAGCTTCTTTAGCTGCTTGTTTCACTCAAAGAAGCTTATTGTAAAGCATGAATTGTGATTTCAGCTGCTTGCTTGATTAATTCATCATTATATTCCGCATTTTCTGTATCACGACTTGACAGAATAGCCATAACGATAGGTTCTCTACCAGGTGGCCATACAATGGCAAGGTCATTTCGTGTTCCGTAACTGCCGGCTCCAGTCTTATCACCGACTTCCCAACCTTCTGGAACACCTGCACGGATCAGATTGTCTCCAGTGGTATTCTTTTTTAACCATTCCAAAAGAATTGTGCGTTTATCCTCAGGAAGTAAATCCTCTTTTATTGCAAATGCTTGGAGACTAGTGGCAAGAGCTTTCGGTGTGCTAGTATCACGGGAGTCCCCAGGAATTGCTTCATTCAAGTCTGTCTCAAACCGATCAGATTTTATAATGGTATCACCGATCTCTCTCATTGCTTTCTCAAAACCATCAGGTCCTCCCAGTGCTTTCAATAAAAGATTTCCTGCCGTATTGTCGCTATAACGAATGGCGGCATCACCAATTTCTAATAACGTCATTCCTGTGTCTACATGCTTCTCTGTAATTGGTGAATATGTAACCAAGTCATCTTCTGTATACATAATGGTTTCGTTTAACTTTTCAATTGAGTTTTGCTGTAGCACTACTCCCGCTGCTAACGGTTTGAACGTGGATGCAAAAGCAAATCGTTCATCAGATTGATAAGCAACAATTTGATTCGAACCCGTGTCAATCGCATAGACACCAAGCCTAGAGTCATATTTGTTCTCCAGTTGAGCAAAGTCTTTTTCTATCGTCTGTTTCAATTCTGAATTACTCGCTTTGACCGCAGACTCATTTGGGGTATCTGCTTTCGCACATCCAACCAGAGTGACGAATGCAATTAGATAAACCAATACCAAGAATTTACCCTTCCTAATACTATTGTTTTCTTTCTTCAAAATTTAACCTCCCATATAAATTGAACTTGTCGACAACCTTAATACTACAATTGTAGTATTAAGGTTGTCAACTACTTTTAATAAACTTTAAGTTGGAAGAGAGATATTGACACAACGAAAAGGGTTGGAACCCAGTTGATTCCAACCCAACAAATATTCTTATAACTTCCTTTTCGACTTGCTGCATTATGTCATATCAAGAGTATTCGTTCACCGCTTCATACATATTTCATAGATACATATTGACGTTGCGGTACCAACATTTAACGAGTCGCAAACACCAAGCATTGGAATAACCAGTTTTTGAGTTTCAGTACTATACCATTTGTCTGAAACGCCATATTTTTCACTTCCTACGACAAGAGCTGATCTCCCTTTGTATTCAAACTCCTTAAAGGTCTTAGTTGACCTGGTATCGGCCAGATAGATATTGAAATGATATTTTTTTAACCACGAAATACAGGCAGCTGTACTGGAAAATTCAATGATTGGGATAACAAAAACTGCTCCCATGCTACTTTTTATAAGTTTGGGATTGGTCATTCGCGCCCGTCTATTACATATAAAAATGGCATCCACTCCAGCACCATCACAGGTTCGCAAAATGGTTCCTATATTTCCTGGATTCTCTAAACCATCTAATATAAGAATGACAGCGTCATCTTTTAGTTCCAAATCTTCCTTCTTATAAAAAGGAATCATCCCAACAGATAGCAAACCGTCTGGCTTATCCCTTTCACTCAGTCGCTCAAAGACACTTCTAGAAACAGCATAAACATCTGCATCTTTTTCAGTAAATGTCTTCACTAATTGAGTGGCTTCATCGCTATAAATACATTCAGGACAAAGTATAAATGATTTTATCTCAATCTGGGTATTCACCAGCCTTTGATGTGCCCAAATCCCCTCAGCCACAAAAAGCCTTTCAGAATCCGGATAATTTCCCTTTATCAAACGCTTAATTTCGGTAATCTTATCGTTTTTCGCACCGATCCATTTTATATTAGTTTTCTCCATAATGCGCTTCATGTCCAGGTTACCCATGTTAATCATCCCATTTCTTATTCCTTATAGGCCTGATTATAGGGACGATATCACTTGAATAATATATAAAGAACAATTGCCAACCATACTATACACAAAACTGGCTCACAGCTTAGACAGCTGCGAGCCAGTTGATTCATTATTTTTTAGAGTACACAATTTTTTTGATACTATCAGGGGAAAGACAAAAGAGATCTGAAAGTTGGTAGATAGTCATTCCCTCAGAAAAATTCTTACGAATCTCTTTGTTTCTTTGGTCTAGATATTGCCTGCTTCCGGAATTCTCTCCCCACTTTTTTCGTTCCCCTTCTAGGCTTGGAATATAAATGGTTTCACCATGTACATACTTCTGTATTTCCCTTAATAATTCTTTTGGAAAAATAACATCAGCTTTAATATAGCTCATTCTAACTCCGCTCCTTAAAATTAATACTTTTAAGGGAGCAAAGCCTTACATTAGAATGAAAGCTGGCTTTTATTTATTCGGCTCCATGCAAACAACCAGCTCTGTTTATAATGCAGACTTTGCATGGAGCTTGCCTAGTAAGATATATACATCCCATACCATTAGATACATAGGATCCTCTCCTTCACCATTTTTTCAGAACAAACTTGTATGAAGAATAGCAATACTTCTCGGAATTGTCAATATAATCAATTTCTTTTATTGAAATGCAGTGCGAAAATACCCTTCCTTCACTATCGTTCATTGATACATTTTTTGTCATTCAGTGGTAAAAACTTAAACCTTCTTCCACAATACCTCAGGAAAATCATTAAAAGGTTCATACCCAACTGTTGCTTCTAAATCTGAGTATAAAGAAGCTATTGAAAACCCGGAAGATTCATTATGGTGGGAAACAGAAAAAAAAGAGGATTAAAGCTATCAGTGGGGATTTTCTTCATCCCCACAAATGGTTAGCATGGTATCGGGGTCTTACGAAGGGTTGCACTCGATAAAATAAGTATCATATGATTCTTTAAATATGTACCCCAGCTTTTTGGCTAATTCAACAGACTGAAGATTCGCTGCATCCCAATTAGGGTACTTCCCTCTATCCAAACAATCTAAGATCAGGGCCGAGGCCGTTATAGTCGCTAAACCCTTTCTTCTATATTGGGGATGTGTAGCAATTTCAATCTCTATCCCATCATTGTATACACTAAAAGATGTCGCTGCAGAAACAACTTTTCCATCATGTACAATTGCATATCCTACACCCCTATCAATAAAATCATCAATAGAATCAAATTGACTGACAAAGTCTTCCGAAAGCTCATGGAAAGATGGGTCATTTGCTATATGATGATCAACTTTCTTAATTTCGTAGTCTTCTGGCAATGAAGACAAAAGGTTCAGTAAATGTGGTCTATTTAAATGATTTATATCCTTTTCAAATCTATATCGTTGAAACTTCTCAATCGCACCACTATGAACGGATTCTATACGAGATTTCCATTCATCAGAATGCACAATGGCGAGCGTAAATTCAGGTAAATTATTAAGTAATTCCTCAGCTTCCTTTGTATGTGCATCTCCAGCAAAATACGCAAAAATTCCAACCGTTATCTGTGCAACGCTTGGATTCTCAAGATCATCGACATAAGCCGTTCCCATATGTCCTTGGAGACATGAAAGAATAATAGTGCTATCAATATTTTCAAACATTGGTGCTATTTTTTTCCTTACTTTGTTATTCGCATTATAGATCATTCAATTCCTACTTTCCTATAAGTATTAATACATCTCTTCTATTTTATCATAATTAACGCACTAATACAGCGGAGCTCCATTAGTGTGGGGAGATTCTTCATCCCCAACTGATCAAATATTGATTTCCACTAGCCCCCTCATTCTTTGAATCGAGATATAAAAGCATACCATGAGCAACTTTCAGAAACACGGAAATGGCCCATTCCGTTGAAGACCTCGCCGAGAAAAAATCTAGTATTCTAGCAGTTATCATAAATATGATCATTCGTCTTGACATTATCAATGAGCCAGTGTACTATCTAGATATCACACCGATACAGGAAAGGAACATGTTTATGAATGCGTGGTGGATCTTATTTAAAAAGGAATTTCGGTTAACACAATCTTTTTGGGCAATAGCTGCTCTGGTCGTAATCATTGCCGAGATGATTGGAGCGTATTTTGCCCTTCAATTTCATTCCGGAATTCCGAGTTTGGTATTATTTATGCTAATGTTTTTTCAGTCTTTCTTTTTGCTCCTATATTTGCTTGTAAGTTTTCAAATGGAAAAAAGTCATACTCCTATTTGGATTCAGTCCCCACAATCCGGGGCTTTCTTGCTTTCCGTAAAGCTTGCGGCCGGCTTTGTTTTAATGTCACTGTCGCTTATTTTAAACCTAATACTCTGGTTATGGGTTGTGAAACTCGATTTTCAAAGCAGCCTATATCAAGGCGGAGAGTATTTTCAGTCATTGCTAGCGATTGAAGGACTAATCAAACAACACTGGTTTTTGTCGTTTATTGTTTTTGGTCAACGAGCACTTTTTCTCGCTGCGTTAGGGATGCTGATTTATTTTCTCATCGATTTACTCAAGTATGCCATCAAAGGATGGCGTTGGATCATAGGTCTAATGTTATTTTTTGCCGGAATCCTTGTCATTATATGGTTCAGTCATACCGGGCTGTTTGCTCTAATCTTCCATTGGGGGAAGTTGGATCTTTCCGATTTTTCAGCACTTCCAACCCTCGGTTCCGTTCCCGGACCTCCTGTAACCGTGATTTTTCAGCGTTTTTTCCCAGTTTATGCTGGAGACATCGTATTTAAATTTCTGTTTGCGACTGCCGTTTTTTTCATTTCGGCCTGGCTATTGGATCGGAAAGTAGAGGTGTAGGCTGTGGTAGATGAATTTACTGGGAAAGCTCCGATTTATTATCAAATTGTACAAAAAATATGTAATCAAATCGTTCGTGGCGAAATCAACCCAGGTGATAAGCTTCCTTCTGTAAGGGAATTGGCTGTCCAGTATGGAGTCAATCCGAATACGGTAAAAAGAGTCTATATGGAACTCGACCAAATGGAAATATCAAAAGTACAGCGCGGACAAGGAACATTTGTCACTGAAAATCAAAAGCGACTGGATGAACTTCGGGAACAACTCAAACAGGATAAAATTGAAACATTTGTGTCGGATATGAAAGAAATGGGATTTGACGCCGACGAAATTGCAAAGGGAATACAGCTCTATTTAAACAATGCAAAAAAGAAGGAAGGAAAGATGGATGAATCATAAAATAATTCAATTTGAACATGTTTCGAAAAATTTCCCAGGAAAAATGGCGCTCGATGATGTCAGCTTTGAACTTCCAGCAGGGAAAATAATTGGAGTCATAGGGCCCAACGGAGCCGGAAAATCCACTTTACTCAAACTCATTGCCGGTCTGCTCCGTCCAACAGCAGGAAAAGTGATTGTGAATGGTAAACCGGCACAACGACGTATATCAGCGGAAGTAGCCTATTTGTCCGAACAGGAAGGAAGTTACCCCTTTTATACGGTTGCGGAAACTTTGAACTTTTATAATACCGTATTTAGCGATTTTGACAGTAGCAAAGCAGAAGAAATGATTGATTTTATGGAGCTGGATAGAAATCAGAAGGTCCATGCCTTGTCCAAAGGGGGTAAGGCACGCTTAAAAATGATTGCAGTACTCTCGAGACGCGCCCCGGTTGTGTTACTGGATGAGCCTTTGGCCGGGTTAGATCCGATGATCCGAGATTCTGTCATTAAAGGGCTTGTTGCCTTCGTCGATCCTTCAGAACAGACGGTAGTGATGACAACACATGAAGTATCCGAAATCGAACCAGCCCTAGATATGGTTGTCGCCATAAAAGATGGGGGGATTGTCAAGCTCGATGAGGTGGAGAATATTCGTGCCATGTATGAAGACGGCCTTGTCAGTTGGATGATGGAAACCTTCGGGTCCACTCGTTTTTCCTTTAAAGCTTTGGAATAGATTGAGTTGATTAGAACAAAAGCGCAAGCGCCTTGATCAGCCCCGACAAGCAAATGTTCCTGAACCTAGGAAGGGGCTTTTTCCCTTCATAGGTTCAGGGTTATTTGACCTCGAGGGGCTAGGCGCTGGAGCTGGATGACAAAACTCAAAATTATAACTTATCCACAAGCCAAGAATTTTATAGTTTCCTTAACAACAAGAAAAGCGCAAGGCGCCCGCCTATCGGCGACAAGCAAATGTTCTGAGACAAAGAAAGGCGTTCTTTGCCTTTCATTGGCTCAGGTTATTATGCAGAACATCGGCTAAGTTCGCGCCGTCCTGGCAGCAGACTCAAACGCGACGTCCTGTCGCTTCGTCTGCACTAGTAGATCCTGTACATCGCAACGCCGTTCTGACCAACATGCAAATGTTCTTCTAGACTGGGGAATGTCCGAAATCGTAAAGACAAATAGGAGGCTTTAAATCAAATTAACTTGGAGGCGAAAAAAATGGAACAAAGAAATGTGGCAACTGGCGTGCAAATTTCACGTTACGCTTACACAATTTTGGCAATGATTTTTGCAGCTTGTCTGTTAATTCAAGTGTTTTTATCCGGTATGGCAATTTTCTGGAATGCAACAAACTGGCAGTTACACATAGCGTTCGTCAATTTTTTTCAGTACATCCCGATTATTTTGCTGATTCTGGCATTTACCGGGAAGATCAAAGGAGGACTCCGTTGGATGCCGGTTGGGTTAATTGTGTTGGTCGTGATTCAATACGCTACTGTGAATATGACTAATTATATCGCTGCTATTCATCCGGTGACCGGCATGGGAATGTTTGTGTTAGCGATCAACACTGCCCAGGCTTCATGGGGACTCTCTTTTCAGCGTACCCATGAGCAAGTTTCTTAAGATATGAGCTCTCTTGACACAAGTTTAGCAAAACGGAGGTGTTGTTAACACAAGAAGATTTAGCTGCATTTCTTCGAATACTGGTATCTATCAGAAGATTGGTAGCGTTAACCTTAAGGACAGTTGGACTGGTTTAAAACACGTTCATTCATAAATGACCATAACGAGGAGATGATGATATGGAGAAAGATCAGATGAAAATGCAATGGAAAAAGATGATTCAGATGCAGCATCCAGAAAAGCTTCTAAAGTTCGCCCGTCAGCTTGATGAAGAAACATTAGCAACTCTATACGGTATGGACTTGGAAACATATATAGACATAAAGAGTCAATTAGAGCAAGAAACAAAAGAAGCTGCAGACCAATTGCTTGCAAATCCTGAATTTGCTGACAGGGTCAATCGTCTGCCGTTCAAAGTAGGGCAAACTGTGATTGGAGTTGGCGAAAGCACAACGGATGATCTCCTCTCATGGTTCGAGATTTTGCGCCGTTTGCTAGAAAGACAAAGACCTCAGGATAATATTCGTATGATTAACGAAGGGATTTCAGGAGATACCTCCACTCAACTCCTTGGACGATTCAACGGTGTTGTCGCTCAAGAACCCGATTGGATTATCTGTATGATTGGAGGCAATGATGTCCTTCGGTTTGGTCCAGAGCCTACAAAAACACAAGTTAGTGCAGAGGAAACCGCTAGGAATATTTCCGAAATTAGACGGATCTCTACAGTAAATAGCGCTGCCCAGTGGGTATGGATCACGCCAACACCTATTAATGATGAAAGAATGGCCGCTTTCCCATACTTTCGGCAGCTACGTTGTCGGAATGAAGATATTCATGTTGTAAGTGATATGATTCATCGTCTATCTGATCCTGTTATTGATACACAAACGAGATTTGGAATGCCTGCTTCACCAGAGTGGATGGAAGTGGACGGACTGCACCCATCAATCTCTGGTCATAAAGCAATAGTGACTTGGTTGGTTGAAGAACTTACGAGAGAAACTGGAATGTAACTCGTTATATTTTTGCGTTATGAGTAAGTTCTACTGTCAAAATCAGCTCATAAAGTGAAACTTCAATCAGTGGGGGTTTTACAGCCAGTTAATGCGGGATAAACTCAGGAGGGGAAAAATGAAACCATTAGAGGGAAAGATTGCTGTAGTGACGGGAGCAAGCAGAGGAATAGGTCGTGCAATTGCATTGCGCTTAGCAAAGGATGGGGCTCTGGTAAGTGTTCATTACGCCAAGAATGAAGAGGCTGCAAATGAAACGGTGCAAGAAATTGAAGCAACGGGTGGTCAAGCATTTGCCATTCAGTACCCCTTCGAATTAGCAAGTAACATGCAAGCATTTTTTGAAAAGCTGGATTCGAAATTGCAGGCAATAACTGGGAATACCACCTTTGATATTTTGGTCAATAACGCCGGTATCTCTTATATGGGAACCATTGAAGATATTTCAGAAGAAGCGTTCGATCAAGTAATGGCTGTTAATCTAAAATCACCATTTTTTTTAACTCAACTGGCTCTTAATCGGTTACGGAATGAAGGTCGAATCATCAATATTTCTTCTGCTTCAACTCAAAATAATTTTCCGGGGACCCTCATTTACAATTTAAGCAAAGCGGGACTGAACACATTAACACAAAATTTAGCGAAGCAGCTGGGTACTCGTGGAATTACAGTCAATGCCCTTTTGCCTGGGGTTGTTGAAACTGAAATAAATGCCGAAAGATTAAAAAATCCAGAAGATAAAAAATATGCAGCACAATCTTCGGTTTTTAACCGCCTGGGGCAGGTGGAGGATATTGCAGATGTTGTAGCATTTTTCGCGTCTCCCGACAGCCGCTGGGTAACCGGCCAAATTGTTGATACTTCTGGAGGCGGAACTTTATAAAGCGATAGGGGTGTTAGCGTCCGTTATTCCCTACTTGGTCTTCTTGAAAGATTCATAGTCTTGAAGTGCTGGAGTTACGGACGGTTGCACCTAGATAATTAAGCTAATTTAAGGATCGAAGGAGTATGAAATAATGGTAAAACACAAAAAGAGCTGGTGGATTTTAATTATTGTGTCAATCGGGGTAATGCTGCCTTTTATGTATCCTTACTTGACTCTTGATCCCGCCAAAAGTCGTGTGGCGATTACATCCACCACTATTCAATATCCGGTACTGGTCACGCATATTGCATTAGCTTTTATCGCCTTGGTGGCAGGTTTTCTTCAATTTGTCGATCGTATTCGTCTTAAAAACCCCAGGCTTCATCGCAATATCGGCAGAACTTATATCGTAAGTGTCTTTATAAGTGGACTTCTGGCTTTTGTGTTGTATTTTTATGACGAAAATTTCACAAAAGCGTTGGCCTTTCTTGTATTGGCTATTGCATGGCTGTTTACAACCTTGAAAGCCTATCGTAAAGCTATACAAAGACATTATGACGAACATCGGAAATGGATGATCCGCAGCTTTGCTCTAACATTAGTAGCTGTCAGTGCACGAATACTAGTACCGGTTATTCTGTTTAGTTATGTTATTTTTCATGGTTTCACTCTTCCAGGGGGGAGAATGCAGATGATTGAAGAAGCTTTAAAGGTGAACATTTGGGTAGGGCTTATTTTGAACATTACGATTGTTGAGTGGATAATTTTAAAGCGGCCCCTTAAAAAGCTTTAATTTTTGTTTTCTATTAACTTCTGAAAAAAACTATAAATAACAGGAAGATAAAAAGAATAGCCTTCTCCGGTCTGATTCATGGCGAACTTCAAAAGCTAACATAAAGCGAAACTTCATACAGTTAATTTAATCCCCACTGATTTGGGTGAGCAAAATCCCGTTGGAAGTATCAGACAGCAAGATCCTTGTCGCTTAAACGGTACTGGCTGGTAATCCCCCACCTACGCTTCTCCATATCCTTTCATGCGTTGAGCTGGGGGATGATTGTTCCTTAATGTGGGAAAAACAACTAAAAAAAAGAAGTTAATTCAATTTTTTTAGTAGCGACAGAATTAACATAATATTCATTGTGGTCTACAGCGATCATAGTCGGCTGGTATTTCTTTACCGCATCTATTAGTTGATTAATCACGAACATATCTAAATAATTGGTCACCTCATCCCAAATGAATAACTGATTGCTTCCTAATAATGCATTGGCTAAAAATACTTTTTTCTGTTCACCCGAACTCCAGCTTTTACTTGATTTATCAGAAAAACTGGCACGCTCAATCCCTAATTGGTATAAAAGATGCCAATATTCTTCTTTTTCCTCTTTCGCAGCCTTTTTATTTAGCAATGAGGAATAATCTTCTTCCTCTTGATTTTTTTGACTCAATATCGATACATTTTGAGGTAAACTTATTCGAAATTCCCCCATTGTTTCTAGCTGTTCTGTCCCAAGGATAAAATGTAATAAAGTAGATTTGCCAATTCCATTTTTTCCTTCGATAAAGAATCGTTCATTTGGATATACATCTATATTAATTGGTTTAAAAAGCGGGATCCCATTTCTTAAAATTGCAAACTCACGAAAAAATAAAACCTGCTTTCTTGGCTGTTCAACAATCATCTTAAGTTCAGAAACATTTTCGGTATTATCAAGAAGACTTTCTTTCTCTTCAATCATTGCTTCTGTTCGTTTTTTGATTGCTTTTGCTCTCTTCATTTGCTTCGCAGCTAGTCGGCGTTCAGTTGCATCTGTTGTACTATTCTCTCTTTTCAGCCCCCAATTATTTACTCGTCCGGAAACATCATTTAGTCGGTTAATCTCCGTTTTTAGCTTGATATTCTTTTCTTCCGCAAGCTTATCCGCGTTTGCCTTTTCGTATTTCCATGTGTCTACATTGCCATTAAACAAGTCGATTGATTCTTTATTGATTGCTAGGATATGATCAACGAATTGATTTAAAAAAGCTTCATCATGACTAACAACAATATACCCCTTTTTCCTTTTTAAGTATTCCCCAACGATTTTTCTCCCTTGTAAATCTAAATTATTGGTCGGTTCATCAATTAAAGGAAATGAATTTTCGTTTAAAAACAACTCGATCAATAAGAGTTTGGTTTGCTCTCCACCACTTAGTTGCTGAAAACTTTTCTCCAATAGGTCAGATGGTAAATCCATATAAGTCAACTCACGCTCAATTTGCCAAATATCGATATGTGGATTATGCTGCTGGAGGATTTCTAAAGCGGTTAAGTTCTCATGAATGTCTGGGTAGGAAGGAAAGTATTGAAAATCTAAGGTTGACTGTATAGAACCTTCATACTCTAGCTTGTTTAAAAGAATGTTCAAAAAGGTTGTTTTTCCTCGACCATTTCGGCCTACTAATCCTAATTTCCAATTTTCATTTATATTTAAATGTACATTTTTAAAAATTGGCTGGACCATCGACAAGTATGTAAATGTCAGATTTTTTATTAGAATATTATCTGTCATATGATCACCTTACTTTCATGTCATTCTATCTCAATACGTATTTTACAAAGCATTAAGGTTAGTTCTTAACTACTGTCAAGATGAGGCCTATTTGTTAATCTCATAAAACTCAGTATCAACTAGGAAGATTCGTTCGTTTTTTAATATAACAATGAATCTCATAATCTTCAACTCACCTTTTAATAATGCTGTTGGATGATTATAACTTCCCCTCACTTCTGCAGAGGAAAAAACATAACTCAAACATCACTTGTGAAACATTTCACATTATTGCCACACTCTATACGTACCCACCCAGTTTTGCCTGTTATACTAAAGATAGAAACATTGATCAACTATTCACAAACAAGGAGACGATCCAGATGAAACATGTTTTTATTTTAGGAGGAACAGGGTTGCTCGGTTATCATACAGTTCGAGAATTGTTGAAACGAGAATACGCTGTATCTACAGTTGCATTACCACCTATGCCTACACCAGAACTATTGCCACCAGAGGTAGAGTGTCATCTTGGAGATATCAATGAAATGAATGATAAACAAATCTTAGACATGTTAGCTGGTAAAGATATGTTTATCTATGCTGCTGGTGCGGATGAACGAATGGTTCCAGAAATACCAGCGACTCGTTTTTTCTATGAAGCAAATGTCATTCCAACACAGCGATTAACTCGACTCGCAAGAATGGCAGGGGTAAAAAAATTCGTTATTTACGGTTCTTACTTTGCACATTTTGCTGAAAAGTGGCCAGAACTTAACTTAAAAAAGCAAGCCTATCCACGAACAAGATTATTACAAGAAGAAGTAGCCTTCATGGAAGGGGAAGGTCAAATGGATGTCATGTCTCTTCGTCTTCCATATATTTTCGGTACAATGCCTGGACGTACGCCATTGTGGGCCATGTTTCTTCCTCAAATCCAAGGAAAAGAAGTCGTTCCGGTACTTGGTGGAGGAACAGCTATGGTTACTGTTCAGCAAGTGGCTGAAGCGACAATCGGAGCATTGGAATACGGAAAGCATGGAGAAACCTATGCGATCTCAGATACAAACATGAAACACAAAGATTTTTTCCAAATGATTGCTAATGTGCTTGGACAAAAAGATACCGTAGTCCAAGTGGTTCCACTCGAACAAATGAAACCTGCTATGGCACAGTACGATGAAAAAACAGCAGCTGAGGGCAAAGAACATGGCATCCATCAAGCCGTTGCTGCAGAGATTCAAAATCGAGATGCGTACATCGATTCAAACGATACAATGCCTCTCTTAAAATACAAAGAAGCAGACATCCGTAAAGCAATTGTTGAGACGATTGAACGGTGTATCGAGGATGGGACAAAAGTGCAAGCACCATGATATAGGAAGGTTCGCAACGTCAAGCATCGTCTGCACTAATACATCCTGTACGGCGCAACGCCTTTCTGATCAACATCCTGTTGCCCTCCGACAAGCAAATGCTCTTGAACCAATGAAAGGTGTCCTTTCTCTTCATTAGTTCAAGGTTTTTAAACGGAACATTGGCTCCGAGCAAAACTGCTTCCAGTGAGGGTATTAATGCCCGTTAATGTGGGATCCCATTCACCAAAACGTTGTGCAGCTGGTTAGCAAACTCTTTATGTGTCGTTGAGTTGTATCCCCCATGATCTCCAGGAAATTCTACGATTTCTATTCCCAGTTGCTCCGCTAAAGCGACTGCGCAACGGTATGGAAAAAACTCCCGTGAAGCAGTGCCACCTGCCGGGACCATCTGTATCGATGCAGATGCTAACACTGTCTTTATCCTATTAATGTTTAACGTATAGTTAAGGATCCCCGGGATTTCATGTTCAGTAAAGTACGTTGAATTACTGAGAAGCAGCTCTGTTAACATATCCATAGATTGTCCGGGTTTGAGATCATCGGTTTGTAAATTTGATAATAGCTTTATGACCTGACTTCGATGATTCTTTTTAAGCTCCTCCATGAATAGCTCTGCCTGTTTTAGCTCATTTCCATCTAAAAGCTGTAATAGGATCGGTTCATGTGGAACCAGAACTTGTATCTGCTCCGGATGCCGTATGCACAGATCAAGACCAATAACGGCACCAGAACTGCTTCCGAATACGTATGCCGGTTCATCGGTCAGTTTGGCTAGCAGAAGATGAGCGTCATCACTGTGTGTCTCTACATTGTAATCCTCCGTTCCATTAGTAAAACTGCTGCGCGAATGGCCACGCCGATCATAGGTAACAACCGTATAGCGGTCAGCAAGATCGGCGACGACATGATGAAATTTGTCAGCATCACCTCCTCCACCGTGGATCAAAAGGAGGATTGGCCCTGAACCATGCATCTCATAGTAGATGTTTGCTCCGGCTACTTGTAATGTTTCCTTTTTTATTATTGTTATTGTCATTGTCATTCCTTCCTTTCTTCTATCATCTTTCTTTAAACTTTATACGATTTACAGATGATATAAAATGTCGGAATTAACTCTAAAACAAACTCGCCATATGTAAAAGCACTGATCAACATCATGATCAGTGCTCCACTGCTCTTTATTTTGAATAAATAATTTTTTTAATCGTTTCCACTGAGAGATGATATTGATCAACTAATTGATCAATAGTCCTGCCGTTTTTATATTCCCTCTTCATAACAGCATTTCTATCATCGATCCTTTTTCTTGTCCCAGAACATGTTCCCCATTTTTGATGAGAGGTTTCAGGTTTAGGAATATATATTGTTTCACCTTGAACATACCTTTGGATTTCTGATATCAGCTTTTCAGGTAGAATTGTAGTTGCTTTTACATATGACATTTTGTCAGCTCCTTATTCTTTAATAACAAAATAAGGTGCAAAGCCAATGTATTAGAAAAGCTTACTCAGGCGATTTTTCCAAATCACCCCATACAAATATCGCCCTCCTAGTAATCGGCTCTGCATGGGGTACTACGGGAAACTGACATTCTTATTTTACCTGTCAATTTCAACACCTCCCAATAATTTTAGGTATAGCAGCTGATTTACTCGCAATTAATCCCTTGCTTTATATCTATGTTCTATTAATTTTTTAAGTATATCACATATGAACATTAAGTATTTCTTCTCGGTTAACTGTAAACCCCTAATGTTGGAGGACACTACACCCAACATTAGGAAGTCTCCAGCTCTTTAAAGCAAAGTTTGATCATATTCAACCTATATTGGAAAATTTATTTTCAAAAAGAACCATTAAGATTTATCAGAAATTCTCGCCAAAATCGCATTAGCTGCTTCTCCCGCACCGCCAGCTTCTCGAAGGGTTTTTGACAGCTTTTGCGCCCCCTGCTTGTAGGTCTGCTTCGAGAGTATCTCCGCTACCGCAGCCAGCAAATACTTTGACTGCTTCCCTTTGAGTTTTATCCCTGCATTCAATTCAACAACCCGGTCAGTAACCATTCTTTGTTCACTATGTTGTGGAAATAAAACCATCGGCACCCCAAAATACAAGCTTTCACTGACACTATTCATGCCGCTATGAGTAATAAATACCTCTGCTGACTGTAATACCGATATTTGATCTACGGAGTGTTTCACGGTGAAATTCTCTGGAATGTTACCAAGAGACGAAATCTTCGTTTTTTCACCAACCGACATCACAACATCAAAGTCTTGTTTTGCAAAAGCTTTGATACAGTTTTGGTAAAAATCAGCATTTTTATTAAGGATGGTTCCAAGGGAAATATAAACTATCTTTCTTTCTTTTTTATCCTTCTGTTGCAGCGTTGGTTGATTGATGGATGGCCCCACAAATGCATAGCGCTCAGAAAAGGTATCCGCTAGCGGCTGGAATTCCTTTGACGTGTAAACAATGGTGTCTGTTTCATTATCATTTTGAACAAGTGATACAAAATTCTTTACTTCGTAACCATGTTCCCTGAGTAAGCGAATCTTTCTATTAATTCGTGGCATCCCTACAATCATCTTGCAAACTTCCAACAGACTTTGCTTCATTCGTTTTGCTGTGTACTGATTTATAGCAAAGGTAGTAGTTGAACATATATAGGGAATTCTCAATTTCTTGGCAATTAATTTCCCCCAAAAGCAGATCGAATCTGATACAATACAATCCGGCTGGATTACGCTTAATTCCTTACATACCTTTTCATCCAAAGCAATCGTCGTATCGACAACCATTTCAATCAATGCGGCGAAGTCTTTGCCAGCCTTGCGATCCAATTCCGCTTGTGAAACTTTAGGTAGAAATTCATCACAAGCAATAAATGTCGCACCAGCGGATTCTATTCTTTCTTGAAATTCTAGAAAAGAATAATACCAAACTTGATGGCCCTTATTTACTAATTCGGTAACGACTGGAAGCGTGGGATTGGTATGACCGTGTGCTGGGATCGAAAAAAATACGATTTTCTTCATTCTGAATCAGCTTCCGTCGGTTTGGATTTTTGGATTAACTCTGCAAATTCTAAGAACCCCTCACTTTTTAAAACGGCTATCCCCTTGGTTGCATCTTCCCCCAACACCACTAGCTTATCACCAGCATGAATCTGATACATATCCCGTGCTTGCTTGGGAATCACAATCTGGCCCCGTTCTCCTACCTTTACAACACCAAAAAAATGCTTTCCCTTAGGAGCCAGTTGGTTTGTCTCTTCTTCACTCATATTCTGTGATAATTGGTCCAAGGTGACTTGGAAAATATCACTAAGGATCTTGCATTTATGGATATCAGGCAAAGCCTCCCCATTTTCCCACTTTGCTACGGTCTGTCGTGATACATTTACCTTCTCAGCCAATTGTTCCTGGCTAAGTTTGGTCTTTTTACGTAAAACACGAATATTCATACCAATCATGTTTTTCATCTCCTTATATAGTTAAGTATACAGGAGACATAAGGTAATTCTACCAACAACACTTACCACCTTTTGTTAAAAATTGTGGCAATCCTTCATGGAGAGTATCCGTCCTTTTAACTCAAATAGGCATTTTTTATTTCACCATTTTCGTTACCGTGTTTATCAATTCATTTTTGTAGCCTTCAAGATCAAATTCTTCTCCGTTCATGAGAATACTTTCAGCAATAGCCCCTTGTATCATAATGGAAACAAATCTCGGATCGAATGTATCTGAAAACTCTTTGGTCTTTTGCCCATAAGATAAAATCTCTTCTAATTGTGTATACAATGGATCTTCATCATCATTGGATACCTTATAGTAAGGAACATTTTCAGGCGTACGTGCATTAAAAACGATCTCAATTAATGCGATATTATTGACACTATGTGTGCCTTGATAAGCTAAAGATGCATCAATAAAAGAAATCAGTTGATCATATGCAGATTCCTTTTTTTCAGCTCTTTCTTTAATGTATTCAAATTGCTTTTCAATTAAATAGAGCAATGTTTGGTTCAACACGTCTTCCTTATGTTCAAAATGATAAGAGACTAAGCCCGTACTAACCTTAGCCTTTTTCGCTATTTTTGCAAGACTGACATTGACATACCCAATCTCATCTAATACATCAATGGTAGCTTTGATAATTTGTTCTTTCCTTGCTTCTGCTATAAAAGATATTTTTTCCCCCATGACAATTCCTCCATTATCCGATTACTTTTTGCTTTTTTTCAGCTTATCAACTATCCACAAAACACCTACTATAAATAGCACTGACAATATCACGATATCAAATTTGCTCGGATAGTTTTCCAGAAATATTCGAATTGGCTCAGGAAGACTTCCTGCAAAGACGGAGCTGATCCCAGTTTTTATGATATGAATAAGAAATAAGATAAGTTGCAACAACAGCAGTATTGGTAATAATGTTAACCCACCAACCAGCCATTTCCAAGCTAATTCATCGTTAAAAAAATAAAAAATGGTCGAGAACAGTAACACTAGTCCCATAATGGCAAAGATGATCAAACGAATCCATTGAACAAACACCAATGATTCTTGGTTGTATAGATACATACTATATGAAAATGCAAGTATGGCTAGAATCAGACTTATTAATGGGAGAATGCGTTGAAGCCAACGAGGAAATTCTGTAAATTCATCTATTTTATCACTCATAGAAGCAACACCTTTCTGATTGGACATTTTTTAATTTGATTGATCAATCAAATTTTATCATTGAGCATCTCTCTTGTCAAAATAAAATAGAAGGAAATTTCTACTCCTTCCCTAACACAGTCACTGAAGATAATGCTTTTTGCTTATTAGGAAACACCTTAATTTTTTGTATACATGTTTTTTGGTTGTGCGACCAATTTTTATATTGTATAATCAGTCAGGAGGTGATGATCGCATGTATAAACAACAACAAAACAAGCATTCTTCTAAAAAAAGAGCTATTTCACTTGATCTTGCAAGAGGATTTATGCTTTTACTAATCATTCTCGCACATGTGCCATTGTTATTATACGGATCTGAACCCGGGTTGATGAGTCGAACAGCGAGTGTCACTTCACTAGATCGGCTTTTTAATGTGTTTGGTGAACTTTTTATCGATAATCGTGCGCGCCCTTTATTTGCCGTTTTATTTGGTTACGGATTAGTTATGATCTTCGAAAGCCAGCTTTCAAAGGGCTATTCGCAAAAAGAAGCAAGGAAAACTGTCAGACGGCGCTCCCTATATCTAATCTTGTTTGGGGTTATATTAGCAGTATTGATTGGCGGCCAAGATATATTAATGGCCTATGGTACTATCGGACTCTTAGTAGGTTGGTTGTTATTACGCTCGAATAAGGTCCTAATAACAGTAACAATTATTATCACTTCCATCTTCATCTCCTATATTCCCATTCTATGGGGTTTCATTTTATATGAAAATGGCAGTTATGGATTTGGTACAGAGTTTTCTGCAGATTATCATTATATACAATCGCTAGTGGAAGCACTACTCTACTTTCCGATCATCCCACTCTTTATCCATTTTCTTTTTCCAATCCTTCCATCTGTACTTGTAGGGATGTGGTTGGGACGAAAAAAACTGTTAACAGCTCCGCAGCAAAATAGCAGATTAAAAATGATTGCTATCATTTGTATTACAATCTCCCTGCTAGGAGCGTTACCATTAGCGTTGATTGGTGAAACGTGGATGCCAAGTTTATTTTCAACTGGGGTTTTAAACGGAATTCAAATCATAACAGGAACTGCCGGTGGGATCGGGTATGCAGCGTTGTTTGGGATTCTTGGTAATCTGATTAAAAGTCCTGGTTGGTTGACGAACGCATTAACAGCATTAGGAAAACGTTCACTCACTTTTTTTGTCCTAAATGAAACCTTGTTAGTTATCCTTTTTTCCCCTGTTGCATTCGGTCTAGGAGGAAAACTCACTAACACTGAAGCTACATTTATCGCTATTTTTATATGGTGTTTGGGTGTGTTCATTGCGTATATGCTGGAAAAGTTCAAGATAAATGGACCACTCGAATCATTAATGCGTCATGCCGTTTATAAAAAATAACCCGATTTCTACTTATGTCCAGCATCGGATTGTATGACTATAACATAAAGTGAAACTTCATTCAGCGGGACGAATGAAGTTTCATTTTTAAGTTTCTTACTTGAATCAATTTCATAATAGAAAATTCAGTATTAAAATCCGAACAAAGTTGATTTCCGCTCTAGGCGGACGCTTTCCGGGGGCGTGCGGTGAGCTTCCTCAGGTCAACAGGAAGTTGATCACGAAGACGTTGCGCCAGGACGGCGCGTATTTAGTCTTTGTACATTAATGCCCTGTGGGATCTCACCTCCCACGCTTATCCCCCAGGAGTCGCCGCCTTCCGCTCCAATCAACTAGTGTGAGGTTACAATAAATATTTGAATCACCATAACGTTCGTGTTTTATCTTTTGATCCATAATTATGAAATTGACCCACTTATAAATTGTAAATCTCAACATTTCACACCAATCATTGTAGCTCCTTTATTAATTGTGTGAGCTCCCTAAATCTAAGATCAAGCTCCTCATATTCTTTATGAGTTGGCGAAATAAAACTAAGCTTTCCTAAAACCTCTTGTCGTTCTGTTTCAAGTGTTAAACGCAGTTCATCATGATTATCTCTTTTTACTGGCACTTCTTTTTCATTAAATTGCTTAAAGATCGTATTGTTTGCAAAGACCAGCTTAGTGTTTGTAATCCTTTCAAGAAAATAACGATCATGTGACACGACCAATAGAGTGCCATTATATTGCTCTAATGTTACCTCAAGTTGTTCACGGGAAGGCAGGTCTAGATGGTTTGTCGGTTCATCTAGAATAAGCACATCTTTTTCTTCTAAAATGTATTTCATTAACTTACATTTCACACGTTCACCCATGCTCATATTCTCAATAGGTTCCGTCCACTGAAACTTATGAAATCCTAAATGTTTCATTAGATTGCGTACATGCCCTCTCTCTGCAAATGACTCTTTATCGAATAATTGCTGGGGTGTTTGATCAAGCGGCAAGTCAAATACCTGCTGAGTTAAATAGCCAATATTTGCTGATGGCGAAATCCATATCTCCCCTTGAGTAATGGCTTCTTTTCCAGCTAGCATATTCAAAAAAGTCGTTTTGCCGCAACCATTTGGACCTGTAACAGAAACCTTTTCACCATGCTGGATAGTAAAATGAGTATTTTTAAAAAGTGTTTGTTTCTCAAAAGACTTTGCTAGATTTTTCACTTCTAAAAATCGCTTTCCAACTTTATCGTTTGCTTTTAATGAAAAATCCACTTGGTATTCCGGCTTGGGCGCCTCAACTTTTATTTTCTCAAGTTCCTTTTCAAGACGTTTTCGTTTTGATTTTACTTGCGAGTCCATCCGTTTCGCTTTTGCACGATAATATTCTTTAAATCCTCCCTGTTTTGTCGATTGTGCATGGGCTGATTTTGACCATGATGTAAGTTGATTCATCTGCCCTTCAATACGTTCTATCATCTGTTGCTGTTTCTCATATTCATGTTGCTGTGCCAGTCTTTCTCTTTCACGAAATTTCATATAACTCGTGTAATCACCGCTATGACTAATCAGCGTTCGGTTTTCAATTGCCCATATTTTTGTGACAACCTTGTCTAAGAAATAACGGTCATGTGATACAAGGATAATCGTACCTTTATAGCGTTTAAGCTGACTTATTAGGAAGTTCAAGCTCTGTTCATCCAAATGGTTTGTTGGCTCATCCAATAATAAAATGTCAGCATCTTTAGCTAGAACCTTTGCTAGGCGCGCTTTTAATTTTTCTCCACCACTTAAGCTCAAAAAGTTACGAATTGGCACATCCCACTTATTTAATAACGCTTCCTCTTCAGATGTAACCTCACCAAAAGAATAAGATTCCGTTTCTTGTTCAAGCATCGTAATAACGAGGTCATACTGGATATGTTTAACATGGCCTTCTGTTAAAGGAAAGCCCCCATTCAATAGTTGCAATAAAGTTGATTTACCAGCACCGTTTTTACCAATGAGGCCGATTCTGTCCCCTTGCTGTACGTTCGTATTTATATTTTCAAAAATAAGCTGATCCTGAATTTCAACTTTTATATTTTCTAATTGCAGTAATTCTAATATAATGAATCATCCCTTCTTTTCAGGGAGAATAAAAAATCCTCCCAAATAAATTTGGAAGGATTAGTCACATAACATTTTTACACAGTTAAATAAGCTATTCACCATTATATAGCTATTTAGTATATAGAAAAATGGACAGACTAATCCTAAGTTTTTATTATCTGAAATATTAAATTTCAAATGTAAACATTAGGTTAGTTACTCATTGTCCACCCATCATTCCTTTCGGTTAATATAATTAAAATTTTAACATTTCAAAATAAAGTATGCAAGATTATTCTAGATGGGTAAGGATATTGATAAGCTTCCCGAATGGATCTCTTACAAAAAATCGCCGAACTCCCCATGGCTCCTCAGTTGGTCCATACTCCATTGGAATCTTCGCTTCTTTTACGCGCATTAATACCTCATCAAGATCATCCACTTCAATAGACAAATCAGGCACAGGTGTGCCAGAACCCCCCTCTGAAAGAAAACTAATTTGAGTATCCATTTTCTCATGCGAGCCATAAGTGGTAATAAACCCCATATCCATCAATTGTTCCAGCCCAAGTACTTCTCCATAAAAATATGATGCTTTCTCAACGTCCCGTGTCTCAATATTAGCAACAATTCGTCTAACCTTCATTTCTTAACCTCCTAGAATCAGCAATATTTTTATTCCATACTCTGGAATGCTAGTTCCATAACAATTTATTCTTTACCTATCACCCACTTAACAGCTTCTAATTTGGTGGATGAGCTCCCACTTTATTTAACATTAAGATCTTTTCAGATAATCTCCCATAACAGATTAATCTCTCCTGATACCAGTTAAAATTCGTTTATATCTGTACTATCTACAGCGTCAAGAAAAAACTGTGGGGCCTGAGCAATCCGAAGGTTTTCGAAATCTGACTTCGGCATGTAGTGTGCCAATATAGGCAAACATTCCTCTAAATCATTATGTCTCTTACCTATAATCGGGTCTGACAACAAACTAAAGCCGAAATCGGAATACAGTTTAATTGCTCGGTAACTAGATGGTTGGGTATGAAGAAATAATGGATAATCTTCTTCCGACAAGGATTCCATTACAATAGAAAGAAGTGCCCTTCCTAATCCCATGCCCTCATATTCTTTCAAAACTTTAAACCAGTGTAACGTACTAATTGTTTGATAAGATTTCCATGCAAAGCACGTCCCTACAGGCTGATCTTCAGCATTACATATAAACAGGCATTTTTCAAAGAACAAATCCCCCTTCGGTAAATAGACCTTATTGACATAATCCGTCATAAAATCATGATATTTCTTTGCCAGTTCAGGGGTATCAAAGTGCATGGCTTTCCATTGATCTAACTCGTTTTTTTGGCAATGGCGTACATGAAATTCTTTAGAAAGTTTTTTGATAGCCTGTGTATTCAATGCGTAACACATCATAAATAGGTTTTTATCTGGTATCTCCTCCGCCATACTATTGTTCTCCCTTCTTACTTACACATAAAAAAATTATAATTATCAATAAAGAAACTGCCTTATATCTTAACTAGAAAAGATCCATTTTTTAGATGGACCTTTTCTTTGTGAAAGTATATACAAGATTGTTAAATCTACCATTGTTCATCTGAAAACAATCATGCTCGTTTATTTAAGTCAATTGACCCGTTTTCTGATGTAAAATGCTTTGTAGTTTTTTCTCATATCTATTGGTAAAAGACTTTTTCTCAAGTTTGTTACTATTGAATTTTCCGATCGTTTTTCTTACCTGTTGATCATGAATGATTAATTCTCTGTACATTCCATTCCTGAGCAAGTCTTGAAACCATTGATGCTTTTTTAAATGTTTGATATTTTCTCCGATGTCTTCTTCATTGACTCTGGGTATAAGAGGAACAATTGCAAACAGATTAATTCCGATAACTAAAATTCCTAGAATTATCGTTTTCATGTAATATCACTCCTTTAATTTTCAACCCACTTTTTCTAAAATTATCTGTATAATTTTTCCTAGTAAGGTAATTATAGCAAACGTAATTCGGCTTCTCAACACGTCCAGCTTTTGTTTTGTATTAGATACTTCACATCACCCTAAAGGATGATACACTCACCTTGATTTGCATATAAAATTGTGTATAATACAAGGTAATTGCATAAGTAAAATGTTTTCTAGGGTTCCGCAATATTTATTATTGGTCTGGTCCGAGAGAAAACTCACGCTCGGCGTGTCACGGAAGGATAAAAGCCTGGGAGAAACTGTTTACAGTTTTCTCTCGGGCTTTTTTATTTTTAGGAACAAAAGCGGAGGTGTTGTTAGATGAATAAAGATTGGATGAAAGTATTGATTGCTGCTTTTTTTGAAGTTATGTGGGTTATTGGGTTAAAACATGCTAATGACTTTTGGACTTGGACTGGAACAATTATTGCGATTATCATTAGCTTTTATGTGATGATCATGGCTGGGAGAAAACTTCCTGTCGGTACCGTATATGCAGTTTTCGTTGGATTAGGAACAGCTGGAACTGTCTTTTCTGAGATTCTCTTCTTTGGTGAACCCTTTAAGCTTGAGAAAGTACTGCTAATTTTAGCTTTATTAGCGGGAGTCATTGGTTTGAAATTAGTTACGAAGGACAAGGTGCAGGAAGGAGAGGAAGTTTAATGGCTTGGATTTCTTTAGTCTTAGCAGGTCTGTGTGAAATGTTCGGGGTTACTATGATTAATAAATTGCACCAAGACCGTAATTGGCAATCATTGGTGCTTTTAATCCTTGGATTTGGAGCAAGTTTTATATTTCTTGCTTATTCAATGGAAACACTTCCTATGGGTACAGCTTATGCCATTTGGACTGGAATTGGCGCTTCTGGTGGAGCTATTTTAGGCATGATTTTATATGGAGAATCTAAAGACTGGAGAAGGCTTATTTTTATAGGAATGGTATTGGGGGCGGCAGTCGGGCTCAAACTGGTCTCTTGAGCCTCTTCCACTCTTTCGATTGCAAGTTGATGTCTTTAACACCTCATTGCCCCATTAAACGACTTTGTTTTATACTAATCTATACAAAATCATTTACTTAAAGGGCAAATTATCATGAAAGAGGAATTGTTTTAGACATGAATATCGCGAGAGAAAAATTAGAAAATCAACAAATTTGGATATATGGTATCTCTCTTCTCTTTGGAGGCATCCTAGGTATCGGAAACGAGGATTTAGGAAAAAGCTTAGATTGGGCGATTTCGCCACTCATAGCCCTTCTCTTATATGCTATGTTTGCTCAAATCCCATTCTTAAAATTACGTGCGGCTCTTTCCAACCTCAGATTTATGGCGGCATTACTAATTGGGAATTTTATAGCTGTTCCAATCCTTGTATGGATATTAATAATGATATTCCCACAATCTCCACCAATTCTATTAGGGGTTTGTTTGGTTTTATTAACGCCATGCATTGACTACGTCATCGTCTTTACTCAACTTGGAAAAGGTAATGAAAAATTAATGCTAGCTGCCACGCCTATTTTGTTTGTCGTACAAATGATCTTACTCCCATTGTATCTATGGCTAATCATCGGGGAGGAAATGGCAGAAGTTGTTCATATGGAGCCATTTTTAGAAGCCTTTCTATTCCTTATCGTTGTGCCTCTGATCTTAGCACTCCTTACTCAATTATGGGCAAAAAAGAAAGCTTTGGGTAAGAAGCTCTTAGATATGACAACATGGTTCCCTGTTCCATTTATGGCTTTAGTATTAATTGTCGTAGTTGCATCTCAAATTGGTAAAGTATATAGTGATTTCGGAATAATTGTACGTGTGATTCCAATCTATATTTTGTTTTTAATCATTACACCACTTGTCTCAAAGGTTATCGCCTATGTGTTCAAATTAGACTCAGGTGCAGGTAGAGCATTAATCTTTAGTACTGGAACTAGAAACTCCCTTGTTGTTCTTCCTCTAGCATTAGCATTACCCAATTCCTGGGCAACACTAGCTGCAGCAGTGATTGTGACACAGACAATTGTCGAGTTGATTGGTGAATTATTTTATATCAAGGTTATCCCTAAATGGCTATTAAAAGATCCTACTGATTCCATGAAGAGATTTATGTGATCTTAGAAAAATGATTATCTCTTTGGCTTATTATGACGAGACTGCTTCAAAGACGAACAACATATTACCTTAGCGGAGTATATTTCCTGGACAATTTTTATACCCGCTAATAGTTTTTTCTCTTTGGTGAAAACAGCTTCGTTCCAGCCTCCCTACGTTTTTTTAGAATAAAAACCTTATAATAGCCATACATACTATTCCTACTATAACTGTAACGGACATGCTCTTTGTCCATAAAGCTATCATCAGTGTTGGTATAATAGCCGCAAGTACCCTCCAATCAATGGCTAGCATAGGCTCATTGTCTTGGATGATAAAACTATCCACGATAAGCGCAGTAAAAATACAAATAGGAATATAGGATAACCATTTGATTACTATTCCTGGAAGCTGAA
This sequence comes from Bacillus sp. J14TS2, assembly GCF_018333015.1. NCBI lineage: Bacteria > Bacillati > Bacillota > Bacilli > Caryophanales > Bacillaceae > Bacillus > Bacillus sp. J14TS2. The sequence continues at coordinate 197,851 of NZ_BORE01000010.1, forward strand.
TATTCCTTATAACAATAAAGGGAATAATTCTTGGTATAAAAGTTACAATTGCACAGCCTATTATGATTAATAATATCGATAATTGTATACTCATTTGTCTTTTACCACTCCAATCGTTGCCACAATTATAGTTGATAAGAGAATGGCTAGATAAGAGGGAACGAACATACAAAGAATGAGCATCAATAAAATTACATACACAATTAAAGATAGATAAAGCTTCAATTTACCACGCTTCATGTTTTGTAATTGCAACACAAGCAACGCCAAGAACATTGCTGTTAAAGAAAAATCTAATCCTAATATTTCTGGATTTGAAATCCATTTACCAAAGATTGCTCCAAGCACACAGGATAAAATCCAAAATATATATGCAGTGACATTTAACCCATTCATCCATTTGTCATTAAAAGCTGCTTTTTTTACAATTTTATTAATCGCCACACCAAATGATTCATCTGTTAAAAGGGTCCCTATCGCAATATTTTTCATCAAGGAATACTTTGTAAAATAGGGAGCCAATGTCATGCTTAATAAGAAGTGCCGTAAATTTACAATAAAAGTTGTAAATACTATAACTGAAATCGGACTCCCTGCTACTAACAAGGCACAAATTATAAATTGAGCTGCACCTGCGTATACAATTGCCGACAAAAGGGCAACTTCTAATATACTAAGATTGGATGAAGCTCCCACTATCCCCATCGCAATTCCGATACTGATGTAACCAATTAAAGTTGGGACACAATCTTTTACTCCCTGATAAAATGTCGAGAGATTTTCTGTTCTATTGATTTCTTTATCTAGTTCATTCATAGCTGCACCTCTATTGTTCCGTTACATCATTTATATTTAATGCAGAAACTCGATATATATATATTTGGCTAGAATCTACATCCTTATTTTTATTCAAATTAATATTTATGTCTATTTGTTATGACTAACTGCAATTTTTATCCAACTAACTGTAGTTAGTCTGATAAGCAGTTTTTATTTAACTCCCCTACATTTTACTAGTTGCTATAGATTGCTTAATCATCTGTCTAAAAAATGTACTAGCTATTTAATTATTTCCTATTGGGCTTCTGCAAATCCCCAATGGAACTCCCTTATCATTTATGATTTTTTTCAAATTCACAATAGCATTTCCTTGATAAACTTGTTCTAGAATATTTTCGATTGTTTCGCTTTTTTGCTTACTTATTTTTTGTTTCTTAAGCATTCTTTCAAACCACTGACTAATTTCTATTGGTGAGATATTTCCAGCAATGGAAGATAGTCGATCATATCCATATGATACTTTTTCTGTTAACCCCACTTCTCCACCAGCATAAAAATAGAAGCCAGTTCTATGTAAATCTCTTTTTATTCGTTCAATTTTTTCTTTATCGCCGGCATCTTTTATTCCAACTATTAAGTCTATCTTACTTAATTGAATAATACTTTTATCTGATAAATCAAATCCAGTTCTCCTTGGGTTGTTATATAAAATTGCAGGTTTATTACTAAGCTGTATTATCCTTTTTGTATAAACAACCGCTTCTTCTTGTGACGGTATAATATACGGCGGATATCCAAGCATGATACCTGATATTTTTGATTGACGAATTTTTTCAGCTAACGCTTCTGCCTCTTTCTGTCTAATAGAAGCTACTCCAAAAATAATTTCCATATTACAAATAAGTTCTTCTTCCTGCTCTAATCTGTTTATTAGCTGAATTTTCTCTTGTAAGGTTAAACTATGCTGTTCTCCAGTAGTTCCAGAAACAAGAACAGATTTTACTCCTTGTTTATACAGGTTGCTTATATGTCTTATTGTCCCTTCAACATTTAAGGATTCATCTTCAAAAAAAGCTGTCGGTACAGAAATATGAACATTTTCTGTTAGCATCTTATCATCCCCTTATTCAGCTTATACCAATCTACTTCACTATATTGAATAACCATCTTGTATAAATATTACTATCTATTTTCGTTGAAAATATAACTTTTTTGCTAAAGTGAACTTTCAATCAGTGGGGGGTTTCTTTCATCCCCACTGATTGAAATCGCGATGCCCTGTTGCTTCGTCTGCACTAGTACATCCTATACGTCGCTGCGCCTTTTTGTTAGGCTGAACCAATCGGGCTTTTACGGGCAGTGTATCCCCCACCTATGAGTCTTGAGGTGGGGGGGATTACTGCCCGTTAATACAGAATAAATTTATTGTAATCTAACCGCCTTTTTAAATGTTAAATGCCCCTTCTCTGCTGATAGGCTTCTCTTTTTTGCATGACATCTGTAGTTTAGATTAAAGATTGTTCAGAAATGTGTCGTCTATCTTCACATTTTGCGTTAAATTAAAAGAATCCGTTTTGATAAAAGATTTGTTCCAAACGGATTCTTCTATGTGAAGCATTTTATATGGAGTTTTTAGTTTGATTTTTTTCTATCTCTGCTTTCTATATCAAGGTCGGTTTGTACCTACTTTTATATTTTTCCTTCTTTTAGCTTGAAGCCACAGATTTTCCCTCTTTAGTAGTCTAACTGCCGCAAATATAAAAGGAGATCATCATCTTTCTGTTTAAGCGTATATTTTCTGAGTTTACTCGCTATCTTCTTTTGTTGCTTACTATCTTTGCTGAGAAAGTTTATTAATTGAAAGAGTGGGCCACTAGTAAGCTCTGCACCACCATGAAAACCCAATTCAAGTCCCATTTGCTCTAATTCCGTTAATGGTAATTCAGCATGCTCTAAAAATTCCTTTTTGTAGAATTTGGTAATTAAGATTAATGGTGCCTTTTTCTCTAATGCAGACAGCAATTCTTCTGTGCTATTCACGACAAAACAATTATCTGAATCCTCTGGCTTCATTTTTAATCCCCCTTACATTTCCACTATTTTATTACTTCAAGCTAAGTTGACTATACTAACCACTTCATAAATTAATAGGAAAAATATATAAATAGCCCCAAGATGAAAAGATAACTACATACACCAGTTGTTTTCATTTTGTTCAATCATTAAAAATGGATATTTCAGAAAGCGCTTTTCGAAGATTAATCGCATCCCAAGGAATATGTTCTGCGATCCCAAGCCCAACAATTTCAGCTTTTGTAGAGACATCATTCAACACACGAACAATTTGGGGAAGGGTCATTTCTCCGATTGCAGCAGGAAAATCTTCCAAGTATGGTTCCGCTGGTAAAATGGAACGGAAATTTTTCGGCGTTAAGACATCTAGGTCAAAGTGCACAGCTAAATATTCGATTTGGTTTTCTTCAATCCAATCCATAATAGGTTGACTATTTTCTTTTAATTCATCTGGGCCAGCAAAACGAATATTTAATTCTTTTACTGATTGGTCCTTATCACGCAAATCCTTCTCTATTAATCCCGCATACATCATATGGCTCAAAGAAACGGGATTTTTTACTTTAGCGGCAAATTGCGGAGCACCATGTCCAAGCAAATTCCCTGCCACCATCTCGTGATCATGTGACGAATCATTTGATGAGGCAATATCGGGATGCGCATCCAACCATAAAACTCCGAGTTTCCCAGCATATTTCCCATTTAAATAATCAAATGGAACTTGATCCATCGAACAATCTCCACCAAAAATAATGACTTTATCAGGTTGCTGTTCTTCCAAAATTTTCTCTGTTTCTTCCATTTGTTTGCATAAAGCTTGCTCAGCAACAATGCCATTTTCAACTTCTAATTTCTTTTCAAAGTCTTTATCTACTGATACTTCAATTGTCTCACTTGTATGATGACTAGGGGCAATATGAGCTAATAATTCAGCTCCAAAAGCATAGTTTGGATTATTTCCACCTTGCCATTGTGGCAACAAAAGCCTTAATGTCTTCTTATTTTGTCTCATTTCTATCCTTCCTTTCGTTGCTTTCCTATATCATATAGTGATTGAGCATTTGATTTCATGATAACAATTAATGCTCATTCCTTCTAGTCAAGCATACTCCTGCAATCATTAAGTTGACTCATGTTATCAATGTATCTGTCAACATTAAATGAATCAAACATAAAAAATCGATAGTCTACTGATTTGTGTATCAGGAAACTTCGATTCTAAAATGTTATATAATTCTATAAGATTCTTTAAGCAACTCCCTTATTCCACAAGTCTTTTAATATTTTGTATATCCTTTTCGCTCATCCGAGACTGTATGCTATTATTAATCAGCATGCGCATTTCTTGAATAAGTTGTTCTCCTTCTTTTAGAAGAAAGATACCCACAGATCGTTTATCTTTTGTATCTGTTTGGCGTTCAACCAATGATACACCTGACTAGGACCGTAAAATAGTTTATTTAAAAATGACAGAAGGCAATAATGCCCTATTGTCATTTTTAAATAAACTTGATGTCAATAGCCTCTGGCACCAAAACTGGATTGTTTTAAATGGTTTTACTGAACCCAAATCATGCTCTTAAGCCTAGTCTGGTTAGATAGTGGTAGCTATCTGTAGCGCAGTCAAATGCATCCGTCAGCCACTGCTCCTGCTCTGCAAAGATCCATTTAACCTTTGCTTCTTTGCAATCATTAATAATTGGAGCCCAGTCATGAGTGCCTTATCCCAAAGGCATTAGATGATTTCCCCCATCCGGTTGCGGGGCAGAATCCTTGAAATGAACCAAATCGATACGACCGGTGTACGCCTTCAAAATCGAGCTCGGTTCAAATCCAGCGCTATGCGCAGCGTAGACACAGAAGGTCAGTTGAATATCTTGCGGTAGTAAAGACATCAAACGTTCAAAGATCGGCTGGCCGTCCATTAATCGAAAGTCCGGTTCGATCGGGTGATAGTTAAACTGCAGACCCGCCGCCTTGACTTTTTCGTTAATTCTACAGATAGTTTCGGCAAATTCTTTTAGCTTGTCCACCGAATTCACTTCTTGCGGGATAATTGCAAAGGTTAGATATCGACTGCCACAAGCCACGGCTCGCGAAATGGCGCGGTCAGGATTAGCTCCAAAGCCTAAGGGAATATCCTCCTGAGTCGCAATGCAACGCAGTCCAGACTCCCGGAGGGCTGCTACAATTTCGGAATCGGGAAGTTCTGCTGGCACTCCTTGCAACTGGATGTCGCGATATCCTATGTCTGCAAGCTTCTGAAAAGAATTGTGAAGATGGTCGGGTGTGTCTAGGTAAGGGGTAATGCTGGATACTTGAAATCCAAGAATCGGATACATAACATTTTTCCTCCAATTTGTTTTATATTTCAAATCATATTGCAACTAACTGAATAATCTCTGGAAGAATCTTACATCTACTCTACTTAACCTTCTTCAGTTCTCCATTTCATTTTCAATACCTATCTACTGTAAAGATAATATTTGTATTATTGTTTTCATTACAGCATCTTCTTCATTTGAACGTGTAATAAAATTAGCAGTATCTTTTAATTCACTTACCGCATTTCGAACAGCAAAGCTATATGCAGCTCGAACCATAAGCTCTAAATCATTGTAACCATCTCCGAACGCCATTGTTTCCTCGGGTGTAACATTTAGTAGACTCTGTAAGTGTTCAACTGTCTTACCTTTATGAACATTCGCATTCGTAATATCAATCCAGGCTGCTTCAGATGCGACGAAATATGCAGATTTTGAAAACTGGGACAATTTTTCCTTTGTTTCAAAACAACGAAGAAAGGGATCATGGATTGTAATTTTCACAAAATCATCTGTTATCTCACTAAAATCATAGACGTATTTTACTTGAGCATAGGATCTTCTAACGATAGCTATTTCTTCAGAAGATAAATGATCTTTAATAATTGCTCCACTTCTTGTACAAGCAATAATGGTATGGTCAAGACTGATCTCCTCAAGCAACTTAATAATTTCCTGTCCCACCTTATTACTAAGCAGAGATTCATAAATAAATTCTCCATTATGTTTAATTCGGGTGGCACTGTCCCCCAGTATCCACAGATCATCGGCATCATCAGCAAACAGCTCTTCTACCCGTTCACATTGCTTACCAGTAACAGGTGCAAAAACAACTCCCTTTTCATTCATTAGCTTCTTTACATCTTCGAAAAGTTCTCTGTTAAAATCACCGCTATTATTCAAGAAGGTTCCATCCATATCAGTTAAAACTAATTTAATCAAGTAAGCTCCTCCTACTGGAAAACATTAGTAAATACCCTTTCGCATTTCTTACGATTAAAGTACTGTTGAGCCTTTGTTTTCGTCTTGTTTTACAAAAACCTTGTTTTTCAGTATACGATTCAGTTTTTCTGAACTTAAAAGCATGGCTATAACAAAGAGAACAACACATATTGGGAAGATTCCAATTGACAAATGAGATGCCATTAATCCAAGAAGGGGCGGCATGAATGTAGTACCAGTATAGGCAACCGCCATTTGATAACCCATTATTGTCTGAGAATGTTTTTTTCCAAACCGTGCTGGTGTTTCATGCAACATACAGGGAAAAATTGGTGCTAGTCCTAGTCCAACAATGATAAAGCCGACAAGCGAGAAAAAGGACGGCAATGGTAAAAATAGAATAATGGCGCCAATTAGGGCAGTTAGCTGTCCTACTCGAATAAGAGAACGGTTATTCATTTTAAAGGTAATAAAGCCTGTAACTAGTCTACCAACAGTTATACCTGCAAAATAAAAGGAGACCCACCCAGCGGCAGTGGCGGCGTTTACCCCTTTGATATCTACCAAAAAGCTACTTCCCCATAGATTCACAGTCGCTTCAACCCCACAGTAAAACAAGAAGGAGACTAGCCCTAGTTTGACTCCTTTAATTTGTAATGGTTTAAGATCATTATCTTCTTTGGCAGCCATTTTCTCTATAATATCTTCTTCATTTTCTTTCGATGGACTATGACCAACTTTGGCTACTTTTTTCCATAAAGGAAGAGTAAAGAAAAGAATGATCACTAACACGAACTGAATGATGGCAATAACAAAATATCCGCTTCTCCAGGAATTATCCCCAGAAATAAATTGAGACATAATGATAGGACCAAGAGTAGCACCAACTCCCCAAAAACAGTGTAACCAACTCATATGGTGGGCCTTATAATGTGTAGCAACATAATCATTTAATCCTGCATCAACTGCCCCTGCTCCTAATCCTAATGGAATAGCACATAAAATCAGCCAGAATACAGATGGTGATAAATGAAATCCTAGTAGAGCAACGGCTGTCATAAAGACACTGACAAAAGTAACTTTTCCAGTTCCAAACCGTTTAAGTAACTTTCCGCTCATTAAACTAGAGACAATTGTACCACCTGCAACTATCATAAAGAGGTATCCAGCCGTCTCAAGTCGTGCCCCCAAGTCTGGTTGCATCGCTGGCCATGCTGCCCCTAACAAAGAATCTGGTAAACCTAAACTTATAAACGCCAAGTAAATAATGATTAAAAGGAATGTCACCATGTTGTAAATCCTCTCTTTAATGGTTTCATAGACTTTAATTGGGGGAATTATTTCGCCCTATTAATAATCTAAACAGTAGTGTAAATGATAGATATAAGTATGTTCTTGTATAATCTTTTATGTTCAATTTCTTTTCGCTGGCCTATTTTTTGGCCAAGCAATTGATAAATTGAAACTTTAATAGTGAGTTTTTTCATCTTCCACTGATTGATGGAAGTATTACTACCCGTTAAGGCGGGATAAGGTTGCTTAGTAAATTTTATATATAGTATCCTCTGTAACTAACCATCTCAAGCCCATTGTCATACTTTGCTGAAAGTGTCGATCAAAATAGATGATTGGTTTGTTTGGTTGTCTTGAAAGACTTTTATCAGATTCAATAGCTTGCCTCATTATTTCGATATCTACATTTTCAGAAGAAATTACAAAAAAACTAGGAGCAATAACTACATTATAAATTGCTACAATTTCTGAAAGATTCCTTGCTAACTCTATTTCCGTATCTGGAGCAGTTTTTTCCATGATGTTTGGCAGAAACTTTGCTTCACCCGCCAGTCCCTTTTGCCCTTCTATAAGGGCTCCATTTGAAAATATGGTGATTCCTGGCATACTTTTTTCTGGATAAAAGATTCCTACAACACTTTCATTTATAAATAGATTATTTTCAACACAAAATCCCATAGTCATGATATGTGCATCATTCTGAATCTTTATAGGAATATCTGTCATTCGTTTGAGCTCTTCTTCAATATTCCATCCATCAAATACATTTTCCCAACTTGAGGTAATAACACCTTCAAAGATTTTCCCAGGTATCGCTAGTCCTATTTTTCCAACTTCATATTCTTCATGTATATATTTTTCAATGATGCTTAGAAGGTTTTCTATGTTTATTTCAGGAAAGTCGATTACTTCAGAAACTTTCTCAACGCCTTCCATATTTACGATTTTGGCAATAACTTGTAGTTTTCTTTTCCTCTCGGGGCTCTTTTTTTCTTGAATTGAAAGGAGAAGGTGAAATGTTTTGTCATAATTAAACATATATTCTACTGCTGGTCGTCCCGTCTTTTGTTGAATGAAAGATCCTTCAATAAAAGTATTGTCCCTCACTAATTCTTTAACCAATGAATTAATAGTGACTACACTTATGCCAGTGTCCTTCGCCATTTCTGCTTTAATGGACTTTCCTTTAATAAATAGCCAAGCTTTCAACTTTTCTAAATTATTTCGTCTAATAAGATTGGTTTCTTCACACAATTAAAGAACCTCCATTATTAATTAAGGGTCTTAATTAACCCTCTTAACTAAGAATAGATCATTTTTTTAAAATTGTAAACACACTTCTTTTTATTGTAAAAAATCTGTCCTTGATTTCGTGATACTGTGGCAAGGGTACATTCATTGAACGGGGTATAAAGAAGATCCAAACCGTAAAAAAAGACTGGATCCAATATCGGATTTAGTCTAAATTTATATTGATTTTTTTGATTGATAAAATTGTTTAAATGAAGATTGGATAAGCTCCATCCTTTCTTCGTCTCTCGTCGTTGTTATTCTAAATTCAAGCCATTGGCATAATTGCTCAAGAGCGTTTGCGATAGCTTACCATTATATTCTCAGAGGATTTTTGATACTTATTCATGTACGATTTTATCTGTATCCCGTTCATCAAGTAAGTGTTGACCGATCCAAATCAATAAGTTGACAGCTTATTGTTTCACATTTGGAAATAGCAGGGAGATGGTCAAGCCCGAATCATGTTCTGATTTCGCATCCAACTGAATAGCTAAATCATAGGCCAGCTTGCTTACTAAGAAGAGACCCATCCCCGTTGCCTGCCTTGTATATGTACCACGCCCTCCAGTAAAGCCTTTCTCAAAAATAAATGGTACATCCTCTTCGGACACTCCAGGGCCATTATCATGAATATGTAAAATGATTTGATTCTCCACCTTATCAAAGATCGTTTCAAATACCAATATTGGACGATCCTGATTCTGCTGGACATATTTCGTACTATTAGCAATTATTTGTTCTAACATAAAAGCTAATCCTTTGCGGTCAGACAAAATTTCTATTTCTTCTCCTATGAACTGTATTTGAAAACCGGATTCATCTAGTAGTGATTGATGTTCTTCAATTGTCTGCTTACAAAATGCCAGTATGTTTATGGACTCAAAAATATAATCTTTATGAGTAGCCTCAAGTCTTGCAAAATACAAAATTCGCTCGACATCGCCATGCATCTGATCTCTGACATGAAGCATACGCTGCTTCACAAGCGGAGACATTTCGTCACTACGATTATCTAATACCAATGTCATCAATGACAGTGGCTTTTTAATTTCATGAACCCATCCTTCTATATAATTTTCATAATCGTTCAACTGCGTGACTTGCTCATTACGTTCCGACCGAAAGGATCTTATAGCACTTCCTGTCCTACGGATATATGACCAATATATCTTCGGAGATACCTGACATAATCTTTCTTCATTTGTCTCATTTGCTTCTAACAAAAAATCTTGAAAGACAGCTTCGATTATTTTTTGCCTTCTAATGATCAGGAACATGGCTAACGTTATCATGGCTAGAGTAAAAGCGATCATAAGCCCTACTAATACTTTAAATGTTTCTGGGTAAGCCAGCCAAGCTAAAAAACTGAATAGGAGATTTGTTGAAATTAATATAAGAAACCACTGTCTATAAGCATGAAAATAACCATAGATTAGTTTTAACCATTTCATGGCTTCCTCTCTCCTCTAAGCCGATACCCCTGCCCCCTTATTGTTTCAATTTGATCTTCTAAATTACATTGTCGCAGTGTTTTTCGTAAACGAGTCAGGTTTACTTGTAATGCATTTTCGTCTATATATTGGTCTGTTCCCCACAAATGCTTACTCAGCATGGACTTAGGTACAATCTTAGATCTATTCTGCACTAAAGCTAATAATATTTTCCCTTCATTAGCTGATAATCGTATTGACTTGGTTCCCTTATACAAAGTAAAGGTATTTGGGTCTAGCGAAAAGCTGCCACCATCAACCAAGCCCAGTTGACCTTCAAACCTTCTGAGCAGGTTGTGAATACGCGCTAATAATCGATCACGATTACATGGTTTTGTGAGATAATCGTCTGCCCCTAAATCAAGACCATGTAATTCATCTTGTAACTTATCTCTTGATGTAAGAATCAATATCGGGCCAATCCCTTTTGCTTTTAAACTTTTGCATATTTCAAAACCTGATTGTTCTGGTAAATTGATGTCTAATAAGACTAAACCAGATGCCGAAGCGGCAATTTGAGTAACTACATCATGAAAATCTACAATTGCCGTCACTTCAAATCCGGCTTTTTGTAATATATCCATTAACTCCTCTCTCATTAATGAATCATCTTCAACAATTGTAATCCTCGTCACTTCAGCACCCCCTTTGACATGTTAATCTATATTCGGTTTCCAACGTAATTTATCAATCTCATGATCGGCTGAGCGGGCAACTGCTACTCCATAAATCACTAAAATGGCAATGACAATAGCTGCAAAGGTAAGGGCAATAGGATAAAGTAACACTTCATCATCAACGTTAATCATAACAAAGGAAATCATTGCCTTTATGCCCACAGCTCCACTGACAGCTGCAATAGACATAGGTAATAGAAAGGTCAACATTACCTGTTTATGCATCGACTTTTTCATTTGCTTACGCTTTGCCCCTAACATGGAAAGTGTTACATAGCGCCTGCCTGTCTGCTTCATCTGTGTCAAAAATTGTAAAGCTAATACCGTGCAAGCAATAATCAGGAATAAGAAACCCACATAGAGTGTTGCATAACTCCCAGCAACCACATAAAAGAGTTTTCGTCCAAAATTTTGTAAATAACTTTCAAACCCAAAGCCTGAAGATATTAGTATCTCTCTAGCTTCCATCATTGGAATCATTAAACCTTGCTGGTCTTGTAACCTTTGAGGAATGCGAAAATTCCAATATGACGCATAGGTTTCCGCATTTAAGTATTGTTCGAACATAGGATCAGAGACAATAAATGCTGAGGTAATTTCTGCGGAACGATCAGCTACTAATCCTTTCATTGGAATAGATGGACGGATATACATCGCCTGATCATTAATACTCAACAAACTTTGTCCGCTATTTTCAGCCTTTTCTAAAATATGATCTAGTACAGGAAAGCTATCTACATTATCCATAGGCATAAAATCAGGATTAAAGTATAAAACCATTTCATCCGCCTGTAGATTTAATGGTTTTGCACCAATTGTTTCTAACAATTCATTATAAGACGATTCAGGAATGAGGTAAGGTGTTGTTGCATCAATTTCTAGGATCCCGAACAAATTTAGTGCTTCAGGGTTTTCCGAACTGATTGTATAACCTTGCATTTCTCCAGATAAAAGCTGCTCTTGATACTTGCTTGGCAGAGCCATAATTAGTTGCTCCCTTAATTCAGACCAATCTACCAACGACAAAGGCAAATCATTTTCCCCACGTTCCCCTTGATCTTTCATATGTCCAATTTCCAAATAGTTTAAATCCTCTACATATGATACCATTTTTTCTGATGCTAGAAATTGCTCAACTTTTTGGTCATTTCCATTAACTGTGAAATCATATATCGAGGAATTCCTTGTAAAAGTACTTTCTAAACCAATAAAAGTCGAAGCACCATCTGCTAGCAAAATGATAGACAACGTAATGAGAATAGATGTCACAGCAACAGAAGTAGACTTATTAGCAACGTTTTCCTGAAACTGCCTTAATGTAAAGGTATGCAGTGCTTTCGTAGATTTACGTTCTGACAAGCCTGTGAGTAGACCAAGTAATCTCCCAAATCCGCTCATGAAAAAGATCGTTCCCAGAATCCCGAGAGCAAGTGCCACAAACAAAAGCAGTCCACCAAAATCCATAAAACGATACAAAACGAGCCAATAAGCAACACCTAGTAAAGCAGCACCTATGAGTAAATTGAAGACATTACCTTTTAAATGGCCCATATCCTGGATCTTGTCCATTTGCTCATAAAGTAATTGCTGGACCTCTTGATGAAATAACCTCCTACCAAGAATAATTAATGCTAGCGACTGAATGAATAAAAAGCCAATAATGGTAAATATTATCGCACTGATCGAAAAGCTGATTTGATGACCGATAATGCCCTGTCCGACTATTTTTGAAACCGTTAAGCTGATGATTTCTGCTAAAAATCCGCCTATTAAAATGCCGCCTATAAGGGCCAAAACAGAGGTAACAACCCCCTCGGCCAAAAGTTGAAGAACAAGGCGTTCTTTACGCATTCCTAACATAAGATAAAGTCCGAACTCTTTGCCTCTCCGATTCAATTGATATCGATTAGCAAATAAAGTTAAGAAAAATAATAAAAACAATGCAAACAGATAGACAATTGGCATCTGAGCTAAAAGTTTATCAATCGCATCACTTTCAAATTCTTTTAAGAATAAAATAATATCTTGTCTCCCAAGGGAAAGAATAATATAAAACGAGGCCACTGCTGTTACCAAGGTTGCAAAGTAAATAACATTTTCCTTACGGCTTCGTTTCGCATTGCGGTAAATCAGCTTAGAGAACATTGGCGCTTCCTCCCCCAAGCTGAGCCAGTAACTGCAAAATTCTTTCATAAAATTTCTCTTGAGACTCATCGTGTTTGCGGCGCAGTTCATGAAAGATGACACCATCTTGAATAAAAAGAATTCTTGAGCAAAAACTTGTTGCATTCGGATCATGGCTAACCATTAAAATTGTTCTTTCACTATTTCTATGAATCTCTGCCAATTTATTCATTAAAGTTTTTGCAGAACGTGTGTCCAATGCGCCTGTCGGTTCATCCGCCAGCACGATGTCTGGATCAGAAATCAAACTCCGTGCAGCTGCTACCCTTTGCTTTTGTCCGCCAGACATCTGAGCTGGGAATTTATCGAGAATATCTGTAATGTCTAAAAAACCGGCTAACTCATTTAACTTAGCTCGCGCTTTAGCAAAATCCATCCCATGTATTGATAGGGGTAATAGTATATTTTCTTGTCCTGTTAAATTATCTAATAGTGCAAAATCCTGAAACAAATAACCAATGCGGCTTCCCCGATAATCCGCTAAATCCTTACTATCAAAGGCACTGATGTTTTTCCCATTTAAAAGCACACGCCCTGATGTTGGCTTTATAATCGTGGCAATACAGTTTAATAATGTCGTTTTACCTGAACCGCTTGGTCCCATTATCCCTAAAAATTCTCCTGAGAGAATGTCAAAACTAATTCCCTGTATAGCTTTTGTTAGATTGTTGTTCTTTCCGTAGTTTTTTTGTAAGTCTTGAACCTCTAGTAATTTTCCTTGTCTGACCATGTGTATAACGCTCCTTTTTCATTATCATCTTCCAAAACGATCGAATCTGAGCTATACACATTATAACCAGTATAGATGACTAGAAACACTTACAAATGATGTAAGGAAAAATTTCTGAAGTAAAAGGCCTTAGCTATATCTGATCCCCTTGCGACTATGTTATGCTTTATTTTGGGATTTTGAGGAAGGCTAATAACTTACTGGTCCTAATATCCCAGCATTGCAGGTTTTAGAAAGGAGAATGATTATAATTTGTTATGATATGGTGAAAATAAAATAAGCATTAATAAGAAGATGTCATGTTTGTGCTTTTGGAAAAGTTTAAGATATCCTTAAGTCATAAACTTAATTTTTTAGGTGTAATAGAACTGGTAATATTCATTTAAGTTCGGGGGAAGGTTAATCAATGTCCGGAATTATTTAATAAACTTACTTAACTTTTTAAAATGTGAACAAGCTGAAGGGAGAATTTGACATGAAACTATTTCAAGTAAGAAAAGGACAATTTGTATATTTTAACAATGAGTTGCACAGGGTATATTCTGTGAAGCCTATATACAAACAGTCCGTCCACCTTATCAAGTTGAAAGATCTAACACAGCATTTAACTAATGCTTCAAAGGTTGAAAGATATAGACCAACACATCTTGACAGCTTTATTTTTAACCATAAGGCTTATACACTTCATAAAGATAAACAAGCTGAAGAAGGGGACTATATCTTAATTACAAATCCAAGTCCCGATTACATGGATCATTATTCATTGAACGAAATTGAAATTGTATCAAGTGTTGAAAGCCGCGGAGTTATTACAACGAAGTCGAATGGAGTCAAGCATATCGAATATTTACTGATGGTTCCAGGCCGTGATAATGACAGCCACCCAATAGATTATTTCGATAAAAATATGGCAGATAGTGATTTAACGAGCAGCGATTCTGATCAATCTACAAAAGACAGCATAGGTGAAATGCCGAATATTGGTGATGTATATAAAAAACAAGATGGTGATCATGCTATTGAAGCGATGGTAGTCGCCATCAATGGTGAAACGATCTTTTTGGGAAATAACTTAGAAGTCTCCTTAGATGAGTTAGATGAAATATGGGAGTTTCAATATAGTCTCTTAGAGGATGACTAATCATGGGCGACACAGAATAAGCCGTCTGGTGGGGAGATTCCATCAGACGGTTTATTCCTGTGTGACAAACTCGGGCCATATCTGTTTTTCTATTTCTTCAATGGCATAAAGGATAAGGGGGTTAGTTCTTCACTTTCTATTACGATTGCCGTTAACCTTGAATGTGTTTTGGTTTCATGCCATTCATCTTTTTTCCAAAATACTGCATCTCCAGCTTGCACGTGGGTGAATTCCTCTTTTTCTCCTCTAACACTCCCTTCACCCTCTATAATTAAAAGCAATTGAGGTACAGTTGTTTGGTGATAACCAATGATTCCATTTTCTTCTAAGTACATACATCCAATATGAGCCGCCTTTTCACTTTGGACTATACGAGACATAATAAAATCGGAATTAAATTTTTCAATCCTTTTTCCCACTTCTTTTTTAAATTGATATATTTCCATTTAATCCTCCCATGCTGATTTAAAATTTATATTCAAAATGGTATCATCTTTCAACAAGTTTATTTTCAACTTTCGTTATACTTTTTACTAAAGAGCTTCCCCGTTATAGTGAAGAATGGAGGTTGTGTCTTCAGAATAAAATTGCCTGATGGCAGCAATGATTTCTTTTTTTCTATCCTCCGCTTCTTCCTTGACGAGGGATAATTCAACATTATCAATATCATGAGGACCAATTCGCCAATGCCCAAGGACTGCCCCCTTAAACTCTCCATCAATCAAAAGATATTGCAGAACTTCACGTCCTTTGAACATCTCTTTTAACTCATTCAAATATACCCTGACCAAGAAATCCGAGTTATCAAGCATGAAAACCGATGAAGGTATTTTCTCGTCATTCAGACCTAGGTCTTCCTTTAGTATAAATCCTTCACCAAGATCATTGATTGTCATTTTAACAATCTGTCCATGCTCCATTAGCAGGTCTAGAGCACTTTGTATCGTTTTCAATTTTAACTGCGACCAGCTTCTAATTTGCTCTAAGGTAGCAAAGACAATCGCATCAAAAAAACGCAAGAGCATGTCGGAAACTAGAGATACGGTATCTTTCTGTATTTCAATTTCTCCCCATTCAGTCCTAAAGTCAAACCAGCCCGTATTCCAGTCAGTATCAACCTGTGATTCATATACCAAAAAAGCTTCTTGCATCCTTTTCAACGCAGCGGTGATTTCCTTTGCTTTATAGGGCAATTCTTCCTTCAATTGGTCCTTGGATACACCACCAGAAAGTTGAATCATCGCTAAAATTTCTTCATGAAGTAGTGTTGCTTTTTGAATTGGTTTTTGATAAATAGTAGCATACAGGCTCAAGTCGTCTTCCAAAATATATCCGATTCTCCCAGCTTGGAAACGCCCTTTTACTAACCTATGTTTCTTGCGTAAATTGCCCGCTATTAAGAAATCATCAAAGGCTGTCCTGTGTACCAACTGTGGAGGGTTGCCGGGACGACTATTAGAAACAGGGGCGACAGGCTGTAGTAAACGAAATAGCTGTTCATAGGCTTCTACATCATGAATGTCCCTTAGCGGCTCCACCAACTTTTGCCTTTTAAGCCGTTCGCAAATAATTCTTTCCTTATTCAACATGCACTCACCTCCAATCATTACTTTTTTAAATCTTTTTAGACATACAAATCAAACATATTTACATCATAACCAAGCTGCTTCAGATAATTGAAAAATTGCCCTCGATGATGAAAGAAATGGGAAACTTCTTCAACAAGCCAATGTGCTTGGATAGCGCCTTCTTCTAGATAAAAGGGCTTTGACTTTTTAGTTAAAAAGTCTTCGTCAGACAAAGACTGCATAAAAGTTTTGTAGCCTTGAAAACCGTTATTCATGGCCTCAATCATAGCATCTGCTGATTCCAATTTATCGTACTTTGCTTCCAACTTTTGAATCGTCGCTTGATCTTTTTCCTGCCAAATATTAAGATCTACCTCCGGAATGGCTACAATATGTTTAGCTAATTCTTCTAGATTCCGCATATTGTCTGCTGGCCGATATCCCCAATCCCGTGCTTGCACTTTCCTCAGTAACCCTCCCATAGAACAGACACCTACTTCAAGCTCATCCAAAAGTTCATTTTTTAAAATATGTATTGTATTCATTGCACCCATCCTTCCATTTATGATTTCCTTCTCAATCTATCATGGAATAGTGACAAATCATGTCATTATTAATGTTAATTTTTTGAAAAGAGCGTCAATGGTATTGTTCTATAAGCATGTTCAACTTTTGTCTCATATATGTAATAGCTTCTGGTGGTTCCTTTATCATGGCCTCACAGCCAAAATTCCAAATAAGATCTACAAAATAGATCAATTCTGATTTGGGGATTTTCGTATTAATCAAACCTGTTCCATCCTCATATATCTTCAAAAAACGTTCCAAATCCAACTCCGACATCGCACGACGGGCACCCTCTCTTGTAAATTCCACAGATAAAGTAACTGGATCAGGACAGCCCTTTTCGGATAATTCAATCCAATCCATAACTGATTGATATGGCAAGCTCTGCGGCGTTTCCTTGTCCGTTTCTATCGCTTTTACAATGCGGTCGGCGCGAAACAAGCGTACATCCTGGCGTAGAAAGCAATATGCCGGACAATACCAAAACCCATTATAGCTGTACAAACCTATTGGTTGAATTGTTCTCTCCCTTACACCATCCCGACTATCATAATGAATAGATAGGGCGGATTGATCAACAGCAGCCTCCAATATGACCTCCAAATGATCTACAGGCTGAACACGGTTTGGATTCCAAAAAACAATCCGATCCTTCATTGAATCAATACGAATTTTTGCATCTGCGGGTAAATATTGATAAAGCTTCTTTAAAACATACTGTGTTTCCGTTTCAAATGGAAGCGAGCCGAAAAATTGCAGGGACTGGAAAGCAAAATACAGGGCAACCGCTTCCGATTCTTTTAAAAAGACCGGAGGAAGCATGCGTTCGTTTAATACATAATAGCCACCATCTGCACCAACCTCGGAATAAAGAGGAACACCGATTGCACTCAATTCATCTAAGTCACGAAGAATGGTACGATAAGAAACTCCAAATTCCTCTGCTAACTCCCTTGCCGTGAACTTACGCTTGGTATTCACCGTCATCATTAATTCGATTAAACGCTGTGTTTTGGACATTATCGTTCCTCCAGATTTACATGGATCTTGTTTATAATAGATAAAAGTATGGTTCCATAAGATAAGATATTAGGCGCTATTATAGTCAAAGGTTTTTCACTCTCTAGTGATAGACTTTTAGAATCATATACTACTTGAATAAGCTGTGAAGACAATCCAGAAACACCAACTGTTTTATGAAATTTGTCAACTCAATACGATCATAATGTCCAATGGCCTTTGCTTTTCGTCATCTACTTCTCCTCCCAGGTAAAATCGTTCATAACCTAGCTTCTCCCTTATATTTTTATAATCACAAGAGACTTTTGACAGTATAGTTACAGCTGGTAAAGCGAGGCTTCAATCGCTAGGAGGATTACGGAAACAGCAAGATAAAGATTTATTAAGATGGAGTTCGTCTTAGAAATAATGCGAGAATCGTATAAAGCAATTGAATTTTTTACTATTCATTCAAAGTAGAAGTATTGATATCCTTTAATTTCAACTGATTTACAATAGACGCAATTAATGTATCTAACGGATTTATGAGAGAATGAGCTGTCATAAGTTCAGCTTCTCTGACAGCGTCTACCATAGATAATTGAGCAACTGAAATAACTTTATCTTGCGCAAGTTTATGTTGCAAAAAATCTAATATTGCTTGATTATAAGCTTTTTTTTGGCCATTCATCAGCAATTCAAAAACATCGTTAATCACCATTACTTCAATGTCTAAAATTTTTTGATAGTTTTCCGCATAGTAACGAAGCCGCTCCATTGTCCCTTTAACAGTTGCAGGGTTTGTAAATAGAATGATTTGCGGCTGCTGAATATCACAGATATGTTCAAAATACGGTTTATCCACTTCTATAATTGGTATTGAAATGTAGAGCTCCTCTTCCTGTAAAAGTGCAATATAGTTTGTACAAGTAATTAGAATGGCATCTACATTGCAACGAGCAATCCATTTCATCTGCTCTTTAACTTTATTTTTGGCCTCTTCTGCTGTGAAATTTTCATTGGATGTAATTTGATACATTAACGAAGGATCAACAAAATGGATTAATTCAATATCATATGAGGAAAGTGAGGTGTCTATATATTCAATATTTGAATAATGTGCATGTAAGCATCCTAATCTCTTCTTCAAATCCTCTCCACCTTTGGAGTTATTTTCATTATTCTAATAGTAATTATATCAGAATGCTTTACATATAGATTGGCACCTAGATAAAAAAGACTGAATCATTATGGATTCCAGCCCGATTGACAATTCAATCAAAATTATCCTACTAATGCTCCATTATCAAGAATCTTTACCTTTGAGCAAAGGGGTCATCTCCTTCCATGTTCTTCGCCCCCATTCAGTAATTAATTCACCATAACTTTCTGAATCGTACATTTGTTTGTCCACATCTGCGATCGTCATAGACCAAGACACTTTCGGTAATAGCGGCGCATCCTTAAGCCTTTTGACCTCCCATTTCCGTATACTCGCATCAGTATCTTTTGCAGCTAATTTGCGGATCTCTGGTCCATTGAGGTTATTCATAAAATAAGCACTTAATTTCGCTTCCACCCATACAAGTGCCTCATCACTATAACCATGATGTTGAATCATATAACAAGCAACGGTAAGGAAATGAACTCGACCGTACCCAGGATTAGAGAACTCTAAAGCCATGAATTCGTGATAAATAGATTGGCATGTCCTGCCTTCTGAATGGGCAGCACCACAGTCTGCACAATATTCTCTCATGCCCTTTCCTCCCATGTTCCAACTAAGATATGCAATATTATAATCTATAACGCAGCGTCAGGGTCAAAAAAATTCTTTCTAATACAATGCTCATATAGTGTAAATAAGTCAACTAAATTTTAATAGCGATAGATATAACGTTATTGATCCCCGACACTTTGTTTAACTATTCATATACCTTTCTTCATCCTAAGACTGTCAACAAGACCATGATTCCATTCGTTCCCCCGTGAATAATAACTGATGGCCAGATCGAATTAGTTCTTTCATAGGCTAAGGCAAAAATAATACCGCTAAAGAAGTTTACTGGCATGACATTATATGTTGGGATATGGACAACCGTAAAGATGAGTGAGCTGAGCAAAATGGCTCCAATAAACCCTAAACGTGTACGTAACCAGCGATACAGAAAGCCTCGATAAAAAATCTCTTCATATATTGGTGAAATAACTGCCGCAGAGATAAAGCCAATGAAAACAGTAAAGAAAGTTACGTTTTTTTGCATGGCATCTGTTTTACTGTTCTCCCATGAGTTTCCGATAAAACTAGTAAGCACCACGAAGATGATGGCACCCGCCATTAAAATAGCAGAAAGCAAAATAATGATTTTCCAATCCTTCACAGCAAATTTTTTTACCCCAACTTCACTCCATGAAAGCTTTTTGGGGAGTAATGCAATAAAATAAACACCGAGAATGAGAATTATTGCTATGGTTAACCCCATTAATGTTCCAGCATACAGCTCATCGTCAAACCAATTAGAATAAATGGGCTGTACAACAAACTTAATACATCCAATTACAATGACAAATTCAAGTAACATTAACCAAATAAATTCTTTCACACCCCAACAGTCTTTCTCTTTCCAATTCTTCTCCATGCTTTATCCCTCTTTCTCTATGATATAATTCCACTATAGTTGGTTACGTAACGTCATCCACAAGGTTTTTTAGAGGAGGGAATGAAATGAAACAATGGACTACTGGGGAGGTATCTAAACAGCGAAATATATCCGTTCGCACACTTCGCTATTATGATCAAATTAACCTTCTCACACCAAGTTATAAAGATGATAATGGAAAACGACTTTATTCAGAAAATGACTTGTTTAGATTAGAGAAAATTATCATTTTAAAATCTCTTTCACTTTCATTGGAGAATATTCGCGATATCTTAGATAGACTATCTTATAAACAAATTCTAATTTCACACTATAACTATCTACAGGAACAGCTCACAGAACTTCAAACAAATATTGCCAATACGACCTCATTAATTAATATGCTTGATCTAGAAGAATCTCTATCTTGGGAACGAGTCTCCACACTTGTTCAAAATTCACAAGACAACACTAAAAAATGGGTGGACTATTTTCAAAATGATGAAAAGATGTTCTTAGAAAATACGCTTCCAAATCTTAGCAACAGTGATGAGACCACACAGCAATATATTTCTTTATTGCGTCGAATTGAATGGTGTATAAAACTTAATATTAAAGCTGAATCAGAGGAAGGTATACACATTGCTTCTAAGTTAATAGAATTATCAAATGATACTTTTCAAAGAGATACAAAGTTAATGGATGAGTTCTGGGAAGTCCGAAAACTGCCCGCCGAAGAAACCGGGCTATATCCGATTTCGGAAGATGTGCTGGAGTTTGTAGAACGGTGTATGGCTGCATATACTAATGAAGGGCAATGATGGTCCCCTATAGCTAAAAATCAAAGGGAAATCGAAATTTATCTATTTTAAAAAAATGACACAATGTGATCTTCCCCCCAAAATTAGACTTTTTGGGGGAAAGTTACTACTCGCGGCCTATTATTACTCTGATCTTTAACTTAAAAACTTTTTCAAAGTAATTAATTTACAATAAGCTATTATAATCTTAAAATTTATTTTTCTATTTCGCGGTTGATTGTTCCTCTGTTTCCTTTTCTAACACATTTTCAATATAATCTTTACCCCATTCATACATCGCATCTAAAATTGGTAAAAGTCCTTCTCCGTGCTCGGTAAGTGAATACTCTACTTTGGGCGGGACGACAGGATAAACTTCTCGATGGACGATTAAATGATCTTCCAGTTCTCGTAATTGATTGACTAGCATTCTTTGGGTAATACCCGGCATAAGGGATTTTAATTCCCCGAATCGTTTCGTTCCTTCTCTACCTAGATGCCACAAAATTAGCATTTTCCACTTACCGCCAATCACTGCGAGTGTTAATTCTTTTTCACAATTAAATGTTTTCTCTCCCAAATTTGGCATTCATGTCACCTCCGCTTTGTTTTGGCCAATAGTATACTTTTTATCACTATATGAGGAAAAAGTGCGTACTTTTCATTCCAGAACATACTCAGTATACTAGGGAACATGCTGATGAGTAAATAGGTTTTTTTCCAAGAAAACAGGCAAATCTATTTTAACAGCTACTTAACACATAATTAAACGATGATATAAGGGGCGAATAGAAATGAAATTACAATTAGCATTAGATCTTGTCGATATCCCAGGAGCAATTGAAGTTGTAAAAGAAGTAGAAGAGCATGTGGATGTCGTAGAAATTGGTACACCTGTAGTGATCAATGAAGGGCTTAAAGCAGTCAAAGAAGTAAAAGCTGCATTTCCAAACTTAACTGTATTAGCAGACTTAAAAATTATGGACGCAGCTGGATATGAAGTAAGTCAGGCATCCGCTGCTGGCGCTGACATCATTACGATTCTTGGTGCGGCAGAAGACGAGTCTATTAAAGGGGCAGTAGAAGAAGCAAAAAAACAAGGGAAGCAAATCCTAGTCGACATGATCGCTGTGAAGGATATTGCAACTCGCGCCAAAGAGCTAGATGAACTCGGTGCTGATTATATATGCGTTCACACAGGTTATGACTTGCAAGCTGTCGGAAAGAACTCCTTTGAGGACCTACAAACGATTAAGAGTGTTGTCAAGAACGCGAAAACGGCTATTGCAGGTGGAATCAAATTAGAAACACTTCCCGAAGTTATTAAACAACAGCCTGATTTAGTGATTGTGGGCGGAGGAATTACAAGTAAAGAAGATAAAAATGCTGCAGCTCTCGAAATGAAAACATTAATTAAACAAGGTTGATTGATTTACTATGAAGACTACTCAATATTTAGCTGAAATCGTACAAGAACTAAGTCAAACCGCCCACTTGATTTCTGATTCAGAAGCAGAAAAGTTAGCGGACCAGATTTTAGAGTCCAAAAAAATCTTTGTAGCTGGTGCAGGCAGATCTGGATTTATGGGGAAATCTTTTGTCATGCGATTGATGCATATGGGATTAGATGCCTATATGGTTGGTGAAACAGTAACAGCAAACTTAGAAAAGGGCGATCTATTAATTATTGGGTCAGGTTCAGGAGAAACAAAAACTTTAAGTGCTATTGCCCAAAAAGCTAAAAGCTTAGAAGGAACAATTGCAGCAGTAACCGTTTCTCCCAACTCCACTATTGGTGAATTAGCTGATATTATTGTAAAATTACCAGGCGTAACGAAAGATCAGTCTGAAGGTGATCATCAGACTATTCAACCAATGGGATCTCTATTTGAACAAATGATGTTATTATTTTATGATGCCATCATCCTGCGTTGCATGGAGAAAAAAGGCTTGGATTCTAATAAGATGTATGGCAAGCATGCTAATCTCGAATAAAGTGAGACAGCATCAGTGATGATTTTCTTCATCCCAACTGAAGATTAGCGAGAATTATCGGGGTATTAGCTCCCGTTATCCTTACTTAGTCTTCTGTGAAATCTCCTCGTCTTGAAGTGGGGGGCTACGGACGCTTGCACCGGGGTAAAGCGAAGCCATGGAAGAGCCTGGTGCTAACAGTATATTAGCACCAGGCTGAATGTTGACCCAATTCCTACATCATTTATTTTTTTGCAAATGCTTATTTAATGCCGTTTCAATCTTTTTGAAGTAAAGGTACCAGCCAAGACAATTTAGCAAATACAGTAGGATGAAAAGCAAACTACTCCATAAAATAATTGTTCCGGTCAGTGGTATCCAACCGACGGTACCAGCGATGATGAGCCAAACACTATAAGAGAGAATAAAGTGAATAATAGACTTTTTAATGATATTGCTATCGCTATCTCCAAAAATAAGAGAGGATATGCCAAAATAGATACCTATTAAGAAGCTTGCTCCCATATTAATCCATATTTCCGAGACAGTTGCCTCAAATGCATTGAATTTCATTATGGTGAGGGCAATAAATGTCAATATACCCCCGATAGCGATGCCCACCATAGAACGCTTTAAAATTTCAAGTATCATTTTACTGCCCTCCCTGCATCAGTTTTTCTTTAATGGCATTGACATATTTTCGCGTAATATATTCCTTGTTGCCAGATTGAAAATAAACACATAGATTTCCGTTAAAAGAGGCTTCAAATTTTTCAATACTGTGAATATTTCCGATAACAGATTTTGAAAAGCGCATAAAACCATGGGGGATTAAGAAATCTTCCACTTCATATAGCTTCATTCTCACTTCAAAACGCAAGTTTTTGGCCACAGCATATATCTTTCTTTTTTCGGCATGAATAAAATCAATCTCCTTCGGCTCTAGAAGTATAGTTTGATCTTCATCAAAACCAAATAAGCGTTGCTGTTTCGTTTTTTTTACAACACTCACAATTTCTTCCAGTTCCTGTGTCCATTCCTTTGCTAGGATGGTTATCTGCGTTTCTTTATGATTTTCATCGATATCGATGTTTATTTTCATTCTCATCCCCCTAAGTGCGCTTCATCCTCCGCTAGTTTATCGCTCGTTTCAGAAAATATGAGTAGCGGATGATGGCAATAATAAAGGCAGCTAATCCAATTCCAAATAATATTCCCAATGTTTGAAGTAACTCGGAAACTTGAGTGGTTCCTGCCATGGCATCCTGAAAAGACTGATGGGCCCAATACTGAGGCAAGAAGCGGCCAATTGTTTGCATAAAGCTCGGCATCATTTCGAATGGAATCCATAACCCACTTAGCATTGCCCCACCGAGAGCGATTATTTGAGTAATCGCGATCCCCATATTTTCCGTATTTACGGTAAGTGCCATTGCCAATCCAATTGCTGTAACGGTAAACGTAATGAACAATGATAAAATCAACAGAATGATTGGCTGTCCCAATGAAACATCATAAACTAATTTTCCAAATAAAAATAACACTACAATCTGAATAAGCACAATATACATAAATGGAATCCACTTTCCAAGCAAATAATAATAGCTTTTGAGCGGTGTGCTTGCTAGTCTAGCTGTCATCCCTTTATCCCTGTCTTTGATAAACACCTGCACCATCGAAATCATAATAAAAAATACAAACATCACAATGTATCCAGGAACAATCGACTGGATCACTTCCTGCTTTGTTGCAGCGTCAGCACCTGCTGTAAATATCGAAATAAATAAAATAGTAAACAGGATAGGCAGGATCAACATCCAAAAAACTAGACCCTTGTCCTGTACATGTTTCTTTAATTCTACTTTCATAATTGCATTCATTGTATCACCTCCCTATTTAGTCTCTCAAGTTACTTCCGGTTAACCTGAAAAATACATCCTCTAATCGTGGTCGGACTAACTCCAACCGTTCTACCTCGATACTATTCTTTCGGCAGTATGAGCTAATATGTTCCATTGCTTTGAGCGGCTCTTCTGTATAAAGGAAGAAAGCATCGTTTTCTATTGAAACAGTACCGTATAGTTCCAGTTTTTCCCGAGTAAGGTTGCGTGCTTTTACACAAATGGAAGAAACGGCATATTGTTGAAGCAATTCATTTATCGTACCAATCTCCACCATTTTTCCTTGATCAAGAAAAGCAACATAGTCACAGAGACTCTCAACCTCTTCCATATAATGACTGGCATAGATCACTGTCTTTCCGTCCTTTTTTAGGTTTTCGATCATTTGAAAAATATATTTTCGTGATTGAGGGTCTATACCGACAGTCGGCTCATCCATAATAATCAGATCCGGATTATGCATCAGTGCACACCCAATATTCAGTCTGCGTTTCATCCCTCCTGAAAAGGTAAATACTTTATCCTTACTCCTTTCCTGAAGGCCAATCAATGTAAGCACCTCAGTTACCCGCGTATTCAATTGGCTTCCTTTTAAGCCATATAGTCCGCCAAACAGTTGTAAATTGCTGGCAGCTGAGATATTTTCCTCCAAAATGATATCTTGAGGGACATAACCAAACCTCTGCTTTGTTTTGTCTGAGAGTTGTTTTTTGTCAAACGTAATGCTTCCTTTGTAGTCACGAATTATGGATGTAATCATTTTAATTAATGTAGATTTCCCTGCTCCATTAGGACCAACCAGACCATAACAGATTCCTTTAGGAATGGTAATGGAAACATCTTTTAAGGCCTCTGTCTTACCATAGTGCTTTGTTACATTACGGATTGTAAGCATTTCCACCATCTCCTTTCACATATATTATGGCAAAGAAGCGGGGATCTGCGTTCAGTAATCGCATAACATGCAAGACTGTATGTATGAAAAGCAGAAAACTCTACATGAAAAATATCTCTTACTCGCCACTCGAGAAATTTTATTTTTAGATTGCATGCAAAAAGACAGAGAAAATTACAATATTCTCTGTCTTTTTGAGTATTCCTAAAACAATTTATCCCGCATTAACTGGTGTAAGACTCCCACTTCAAGAATTGCAAGTGGGAGTCTTACAGCCAGTAAAAGCCCGATTTGTTCAGTCCTGCAGGACGTAGATCACAAAGGCGGTGCGACGTACAGGACGTACTAGTGCGGGCGAAACGACAGGATGTCGTGCTTTGAGCCTGCCAACAGGATTTTGCGAATTTAGGCCAACAGGACGTTGGTCAGAACAGCGTTGCGCCAGGACAGCGCGAATTTAGCTGTTCATCCACTTGATCCTTACTAATCTGTGGGGGATGAAGGAAAATCCCCACTGATTGAAGGTTCACTTTATCTTTTAACGGAAAAAAAGTAACACACACCACCAACCATCCAGAACGGTTCCCAAAATGCTAATCTCCAAAATGTGGCATAAGAATCCAAGTTAAAATCTAAGATATTGAAGGCGCTCATAGAAATAGTGATAAAGTTTAATAAGCCATAAAAGAATAAGAAAACACCTGCGGTTTTAGTTACAAAATAAAGTATTTTTGCTATAACATCATTGCTCCACCGTACAAAAAGCAATAATAACAATGCACCACCAAGTAATTTTATTACTCCAGTAAGCCATACAACTGCGATAAAGGAAGGTTCAGGGTTGATGGACATCTCATATATTGCCCCACCTAGAGACCTAACACCAAGCATACCACCCATTGCCCAGTAAAAACTCATCCCTGCAAAAATCACTGTCCAAGCTATCCCTAAAGCAACGAACCAATGATTACATCTTAAATAAAAAATTTTCTCCACTTTCCTCCCCCTTCATTGCTGAGTAGATGGAAGTCAATTACGATAACACCTCATATATTCTGCCCTCCTATATTTGCTCCAGTTTATCACACACTATGTCTATGGACTTCTTCTCGATTGCTGAAGCGACTCCTTCAAGAATCTCAAAGACAATAACTCTACTCTAGATATATATTTAACTCACATCGCTAAATAATATCAATATTGAATCTGCAACTTATTTTACAATAGAAAAAGGCACATGTTTCATTACTATTGTAAGTCAAAACGTGTGCTTTTCAATTAATTTTTGGTTGTAATCATTGATCAGTTCCTACATTTCACTACTCCGTCTAGCAAGATGAAACAGTATCAATTGCCGGAATGAATACAGTACGGAAAGCAGAAGGACCAATGTATTTTCACTTGTTACATTTAATTTAATAATAATGATCTTTTAGCTATCCCCCATACTCATACCCTTTAATTCGACGGCCGTAATAAATACTGCTACACTAATAATTGAAACAGATACAACAATCGCTGTTCCTATACTCATTTTAATTTCTCCCCTCAATTAATTATAGTCACATTACTAAGATCTACCTTTGCTCCCTTTAAAAAGTTATAGGTTAATTTATCCATCTTAGCACCTTCAAAATCAACTTTCTTCAATAAACAGCCCTGAAAAAATTGTTTGATAAAACGTTTCTCCATCCAAATTCAGTCCAGATAAATTGCAGTTTTTGAATTGTGCCTGATTATAAA
This sequence comes from Bacillus sp. J14TS2, assembly GCF_018333015.1. Classification (NCBI taxonomy): domain Bacteria; kingdom Bacillati; phylum Bacillota; class Bacilli; order Caryophanales; family Bacillaceae; genus Bacillus; species Bacillus sp. J14TS2. The sequence continues at coordinate 225,864 of NZ_BORE01000010.1, forward strand.
TTGCAGTTTTTAAAGTTGCTCCAGCAAAGTTAGCATTCTTGAATAAGGTTCCAGTCAAATTAACATGTTCAAAAATGCAATTTTCCAAGTTACTGTTTTTGAATGTACTGTTTGTTAGATCAGAATGGCTGAAATCCGAACCCTTCAGGTCACTAGCGATGAACAACCCCTCCTTACCAGTCCTTACAGACTGCTTGAAGAAGGGGCTTCCTGATTCACAGATCTTTGCGCAATGGAGGAATCCCCCTTCCGTCTTACATGATCTCCACAGGCGTTGATTATACTGTTCGGACATGACCTTGCCCTACAGTTTTATTGGATTAGGCGATCTGAAGTTGTTCTAGACCTTTTGCTAAGATATTCAGAGCGGCATTATGGTCTCTGCCTAATACAGCACCACATCCCGTACAGATATGGGTGCGTACAGACAGGGACTTTTTCACACGGTTTCCGCAGGTAGAACAGTCCTGTGTTGTGTATTCAGGCATCACCTTCACAAGAAGTCCGCCATTCCGTCGGCATTTGTAACCAAGCATATTCCGGAACATGCCCCAGCCTGCATCCGAAATAGACTTCGAGAGTTTACGGTTTCTGACCATATGACGGATGTTTAGGTCTTCTACGCAAACAACAGAGTGGTTGATCGCAATCCGGTAACTTTTCTTGTGCAGAAAATCCTTCCGTTGATTGGTAACCTTCATGTGAAGCTTCTCCACTTTAGCTGCCTGCTGTCTGTAGTTCGTAGAACCACGGGTCATGCGGGATAATTTCCTTTGCGCCTTGCGTAATTGTTTTTCAGCCTTCCGGAGATAGCGCGGGTTCTCAATTTCCGTCCCATCGGAAAGAACCGCATACTTATTCAGGCCAACATCGATGCCGACAGCCTCTACAATACGAAGGGTCTGTGGTTTCACTTGTCCTTCGACACTAAAAATGGCGAACCACCGACCGCCTTTCCGCTTGATGACAACCTGTTTGATGACTCCTCCTTCGATGGGACGATGCATCTTGATGTCAACGCTTCCAAGTCTCCCATTGAAAAGCTTCCCATCTTCCGTGAACGATAAAGCCATCCGATTCCCTTTCTTGTTGTAACCGAACTGGGTAAAGGTAAGGCTATTGTAGTCCTTGTATTTCTTGATTTTTGGATACTTAGACCGTTGGTCAAAAAATCCATTGAATGCTTTTTCCAGCCGCACGAAAACCTCTTGAAGGGGTTGAGAAGGGATTTCGCTTAAGAAAGGGAATTTTTTTCTTATCTACAACCAATTGCTTCTGCATATCGTAACGAGAATAGTTTGTCTTGTCTTCCTGATACATACGATGCTTATCAATCAGGGCGGAGTTGTAAAGGTGGCGACAATAATGAAGCCAAGTATCGAGTTTTTCCCTTTGCTCTTCGTTTGGATAGATTTCATATTGATAGTTGACAAGCATCTCTGTTTCCGAAGCGAACTTCTCTCCAACCTTCTTTTTCATGATCGTCACCTCGCCACTCCTATATGTTATGTTTAGTATACCAAACTTATGTTCTCTATAACAAGTGGGAATAGAAAGAGAATAGAAAAAATTCGGTTTACACCGACCAAAATTCATCCCCTCCCTGTTCGCTTAGTTTCTTGAGGAAGAGGACTTCTTTCGGAGGGCTGTTAAATTTACGTCATGAACCGACACAGAACGAAAATCCAAACCATGCAATACTTGTCTGGAATAGTCCATACGAACAGCCTGTTCCAATTCATCATGCTGCAGATTAATTGAGTCTACCAGTTCAGAAACTTCGCCAATCGAAGCAACTGTATGATTATATGCTTCTTCGTCACTATATCCATTTTGTTTGTAATCCTGAAATTTCTCTTTTAAGTTTTGTGTCAATTCTTCTTCTAATTCCTGTGCAGATTTCACATTGTGATATGGTGCAAAAATACCATGAACATGTGCTTTTAATTGTTCAATCATATGTTACTCTCCTTCTTATAACAGGCGCTCAAGAATCTTTTTAGCCTGTTCCCAATTTAATTTATTTTGTTTATACGTTTGTTCACCACTTGGTGTGATCTTATAATATTTCCTACGGCCGCCTTGTGTCGCATCTCCCCAGTAGGAGTGAATGTTACCATCTTTCTCAAGACGTTTCAGACTGGAGTACATGGTTGCCTCCTTTAATTCATACTGTTCACCTGAATTCGCTAGGATTAATTTGCTAATTTCATAACCATATTTATCTCCATCAAGCAGGAGTTTTAGGATCATTGTATCGGCATGTCCGCGAAGCAGGTCAGAGGATAATTTAGCTTGCAATATACCCTCACCTCCTTATGTACATTATTAACCATATTACTATGACTGTCAATGTAACTCACAAAAAAATTCTACTATCATGTTTGTGAATTAAATATTTGAGAGCAGATAATCAGGCATCACAAAGGAAAACTTTATTTTTCGCTTGTATTTTAAATCATTATTTTCACATGAAAAAATCCAAAAATTTATCGAAAAATCCCTGATAAATCCTCAGATTTGAAACATTCCCCTTATATCCCATACTCTACACCTTGCCCTTTATTCATTATAAAACCACTTCTCTTTTTTTATTTTATACACCTTATTAACCTGGTTTTGCCCATATCAAATATAAAGAACCTGCCAAGTAACGCTCCTCTCTAATAGGCTCTACATTAGACTTTTCTACAATAGCAGATATATTTCTGTTCTGATGACACCCTACAACCCTCAAGGCCAGCGGATCCACCATTTTCTGCATTCCTGCCAAAAACTTATTAGTACTAATCCCATGCTCCAGCAAGAGAATTTTCCCTTCTGGCTTACACCATTTTTGAAATTTATTTAGGACAGCAACTGGTTTTTGATAAGCACAAAAACTAGTAGAAGATATAATGGTGTCAAAGCTGTTCTCATCAAATTCAACTATTTCAACATCTTTTTGGAGAAGTGTCGTTTGAAAAGGAAAGTCTTTTGCCGCCCGCTCTGCTGTTTTCAACATTTCATGACTAAAATCCACCCCCGTCAATTCAATATCTCTACTATAGCAAGGATAATTGAGACCAGAACCAATCGCTACCTCTAAAACTTTTCCAGTTGCTTCTTGAAAAATTCGTTGACGGAACGAATACAATTGGTCGTGTCTTCGTCGTTTATCATATTTTTCTGCCTGTTTATCAAACTTTTTGATTAATGATTGTCGGTTCATATTATCCCTCGAGTTCCGATTTATTTAAACCGTATCTTTACTTAGCAAAATCTGCCCTATAATTTTTAATATCATGCTGTACAATTACAAGCCCAAGATTGCTAAAGTCATTTATAAAAAACTTTTCTGAGTTCATCAAGGTAGCCATCGAGTTCTGCAAGAATATGATCATAATCTAATTCAGAAGCTTTCGTATTCCTCATCCCTTCTAATATCTGGTTTGTAAAACCAACATTTGACCATAGAATAAGCTGCTTCGATTTTTCAATGTCTAATCCTTCTCTGAATTTAGACTTATCCACATTATTAAACAATGTCTCATGGCATGAAGATCGTTTCTCATTAGTCCTTTTATCCAGCTCCCTATTCACTTCATCAGACTTCGTAGCAGAAGAAAGATTAATAAATTCGAAAATCCAAGGATGCTTTTGTATCAATTCAAGCTGGAGCAGATAAGATTGGCGCAGTTTTTCAAAAATATCCTGTTCATTAAAATTCATTAAATCAAGATACTCTTCGTCAATCAGCTTCGTACAGTAATCATAAAGGAATAGAAAAAGGTCTTTTTTGCTATTTACATAATGAAACATTAAACCCTTTGAAATTCCTGCCTCTTTTGCAATCATATTTGTCGAAGCATTATCAAACCCCTTTGTGGCAAATTCTTTTAATGCCGCATTTAAAATAGCATCTTTCCTTTTTGATTCTAGGTTCATTATTTTTGAGAGCATAGTATCACCTTTTTATTTTTACCTAATAGGTTAAACACATTGTAACTCGATTTACCTATAAGGTCAATTTTTTTCAAAAATGGACTTTAATCATATGAATGGTCCACATAAAAAGAAACCATTTTAAAAAAATCACTCAAAATGGTTTCCTTCTTTGTGAGATATTGTATTATTTATTCATGAACTTCGCCTTTTGAATGGCAACAAGAAGCCGACTCAGAAGAGTATTCATATTCATCATGCCGACGAAGCCAGGTCTTCCCATTACCGTCACTACGTCCAGGCGGTTGTTCCCAGTCCTCCTGCCTGCCAAGAGCTGTTAAATCAAGGTAGTTGAAGGTGCCAATTAATAAATCAGTGCCACGGGCATAAGTCGTATACGTATGAAAAATTCTTTCACCATCGCGAAGAAAGATACTGAAACCTGGAACTTCCATCGATTGTTCAGAATCAAGAGGCACCCCCTTCTGAATAAGCTCGTCCTTAGTCAAATAGTTGTATTCGATCGGAGCAACGGCTTCGTCCAGCGTAGCATGAAAATCATAGTTAAAGTCGCTATTGAAAGACGAGTACCAAGGAATGTTCCAACCCATGCGTTTCTTGTAGCGTTGAAGCTTTGAAAGCGGAGCACGGGATATCATAACCAGTGCCGTGTTTCTAGCATATAGATGGGCGAGATGACCGATGTTGTCCGTAGCAAGTGAACAAGCTGGACAGCCTGCTTCCCAATCAGGATCGAACATAAAATGCTGCACGATAAGCTGCGGTTGCCCCTTAAACAGATCAAGTAAACTTGTTTTACCCTCCGGACCATCAAAGACATAGTCCTTGTTAATCTCTACCATAGGAAGTCGGCGACGCTCAGCGTTCAGCTCATCCCGCGCTCTAGTGAACTCTTTTTCTTTTGCCAGTAGTTCCTTACGAGCGATTAGCCATTCGTCTTCTGAAACTACATTTGGCAGTTGCAAATCGTTTTTCATATCATCTGCTCCCTTCCTTTGTTCTCTTCATTGTAACGTATACGAAAATGGCAAATTTCTTCTCAATTGCTTTTCCTTTTTAAAATCTAGCCTTCCAAAAGAAAAAAAGAGTGAAGACCAATTGGCTCCACTCGGTGAATTACTTTTGATTTTTATCTTGCTTTACCTATCTACTTTCTAGCTCAAAGCTATTGAGCAATTCACGTACTTCATCAGTTGATTCCGTGCCCATCAATTGATTTCTTAATTCGCTTGCGCCTCGAAAACCACGGACATATATCTTAAAAAAGCGATGCAGTGCCTTGAACGAACGTGGCTCAATTTTTGAATATTTATCATAAAGATCAAGATGGGACCTTAAGAGACCAAGCAATTCCTGACTGTTATGCTCTCTCGCTTCTTTTTCAAATGCAAATGGATTGGTAAAAATACCACGTCCAATCATTACACCATCTATACCGTATTGATGGGCAAGCTTTAAGCCTGTTTGACGGTCAGGAATATCGCCATTAATCGTCAACAATGTATCTGGTGCGATATGATCACGAAGTTTCTTTATCTCCGGGATCAGTTCCCAATGGGCATCTACTTTGCTCATTTCTGCTCTGGTGCGTAAGTGAATAGAAAGATTCGCAATATCTTGTTTCAAAATGTGTGTCAGCCATCCTTGCCATTCATCTACATCCATATAACCAAGCCTTGTCTTTACACTTACGGGCAATTCTCCAGCTTTAGCTGCCTGTACTAGCTCTGCAGCAACTTCCGGTCGACGAATAAGACCAGAACCCTTCCCATTCTGTGCTACATTAGGCACAGGACACCCCATATTAATGTCTACACCCTTAAACCCTTGTTTTGCTACGCCCATACTCATTTGCCGAATATACTCAGGCTTATCTCCCCAAATATGAGCTACAATTGGTTGTTCATCCTCTGTAAAAGTCAAGCGGCCACGCACGCTATGATGCCCCTCTGGGTGGCAATAACTTTCCGAATTTGTAAACTCTGTAAAAAACACATCAGGACGCGCTGCTTCACTCACTACATGGCGAAAAACAACATCCGTCACATCTTCCATTGGTGCCAGCACAAAAAATGGTCTAGGTAAATCACGCCAAAAATTTTCTTTCATCTTCCCACTCTAATCCTCTCATCTATGGATAACAGGCAAAAGCCTTATCCGAAAATTAAAAAGCAGATCTGTCCTCTGCTTCGCTTTATTATTTCATTGACAATAGTATCACAAGAGTATTGATCATTACAAAAAGACTGAATCCTATTGATTTCAGCCTGCTAATAGAAATGATCGTTAATTTATTTTAGCCGAACAAGCTCCATACAACGTTTAGTTATCCATGGTAATAGGCTATCAGTTCCTTGATTAACAGTACTCATATGAAGTTCTTGAAGCCCGCAGTGCAGCTGATAACATAAAAGTCGCTCTGAAGCATACATCGTATCACTTGATAATTGAAGTTCTTTTATAACGTGCGCCATATGATTCTCGTTCCAAAAAAGAAGAGTCGCCAGTTCATATAATGGATCACCAAAAAGAGATAAATCCCAGTCAATTACGGCGGTGACATGGCCTTTATCTGTTAAAACATTGTAAGAACCAAAATCGCCGTGAATTAAACTACGCTTTTCTGGGCAAAACTTACTTAACTCTTCCACACGTTTAAACATTTTCTCTATCGTACTCAATTTAAAACTATCACTTACAAAATTCCAGTCATAATACGAAGGATCCCAAATACTTTTAAGAAAGGCATTCCAACTTAAAAATTCAGCTTCTCCCTTTGAATTAAACCTGCCAAACCCGGTAGTTCCCGCTAAATCAGTGTTTGAAATCGTTCTAACAACATCAACAACTGACTCTGTAATTTGCGGTAATTCCTTCTTCTCTAAATCTTGAATTCTTACACCATCAGCTTTCCTCGAAATACAAAATGCATAACCATTTTCCATATGATCAACTTCGACGACCTCTGGAATGGGAAGTGATTTACTTCGAAACATACGACTAACATAAGCATCTTTTTTAAAGCCATTGATCGATCTATTGATCCTAATGACATAGTTACTTTTAGCAAATTGAAAGCCAAATGTTTGGGAAGAGAGCCCTTCAGTAAGTTGATAAAAATCAGGAATATCACCCCAGCTTTTTTCTAAGAAGGCTTTAACTTTCCCTTTAGAAAAAGTGGTTTTCATTCATTAACACCTCCAAATTTTATTCATTTTGCATATATGCACTAATCACAATCAATATGCCCCATTATAATATAGCTTCCTAACAGCTAACATCAGGGGAGTTATTTTACTTGATGAAAATTTATTAATTCCAACAGAATCTTAATCAGCCTTTTCTTATCTTAGACTTATTGGCTCTATACTCTGCATAGATTTACCCTACTATAATAGTAAATAAAGAAACTCTACCACATCGGTTCATCCTCGTTACTTAACCTATATAGGAATGGCACACCAATACATACCAAAGCATAAGCAACTAATTCTAGGGATAAGATAGTGCCAAGTGATACGCCAAATGATGCCAATGGCACCCAAATCAAAAAGGGGATAAATACAAATAGTCTTAATTGATTTCTCGACTTTTTGGAAATATATTGGAATGCATCACAATAAGGACATTTTAGCTTATTTTTAAATGTGAACATTTTCGTAAAAGTTTCTTTCCAACTCCACTTATAACCACAATTTTGACAACTCGGCATAGTGTACCACCTCTTTTGAACATAATTTGTATTGTAATTTTAACATAAAATTGCATTTTTCCTCGTAAACTATTTAAAATTGGTTGCTTATTTCATTTTTAATTATCTGAGATAAATTTAAACGCTGTTCAGGAGTATGCTCTTTCCCATCAGCAGTTTGATAGGTTGCACCGAAGTCATAAAATGATCTTAAAATGGCCAAAGCGTATTGAGCGTACTTTAGTTTAAAGTTGACGGAAATATAACTTTTTCAATTTTTCGTATCATTCTTTTATTATTCCGCATGCCATCAACTCATTTGAAAAAATCTTCGTCTTTAAGACCGTATTGACAACTTCGCTCTCGCTGTATTCTTCTTCACTATCTTCCGGATTTGTTCAGAGATTAACCAATCAACTTTTTAGCATTATTGTTTTAGATTTTATAAATTGTACCCCAACCACAGTCCTTTTAATTGGTAGTAGATTTAGCTTTGCACTTAACAACTATTTTAGTAACCCAATTCTCACCTTGACGATAGTTATTAACACTCTATTATTTTATGTATAGTTCAACAAAAAAACACCGATAAATAAAGGACTAAATCTTTATGCGATTTAGCCCTTTATTTACTATGTTATTTAGAATGTTTCTCCACAAAAACTGAACTACCTACTATAAGTGGTAAGACTCTTTTTCTCATTAAATCTGTTTTATCTAGCTAGACGAAGGTTTACGGAAGCGACTGACAATCAACAAGATTGCACCGGCTGCCAGTAAGCCCAAGCCGATAAGCAGTATGTTAAACAAAGATGTTGCAGTATCTGGCAATGTTCCGCCATTATTTCCATCTGTTCCTTTAGAATCCCCTGAATCAGTTTTACCTGAGACTTCTTGCGATTCCTTACCAGGTTCTTTACCTGAATCTTTTCCTGGATCTTTATCCGGATCTTCTCCTGGACCTTTTCCTGGATCTTTATCCGGATCTTCTCCTGGACCTTTTCCTGGATCTTTACCCGGATCTTCTCCTGGATCTTTTCCTGGGTCTTTACCCGGATCTTCTTCTGGATCTTTTCCTGGGTCTTTACCCGGATCTTCTTCTGATTCTGCTTTTACAAAACCAAAGTCTAAGGTTGGATCATGGTCGCCATCTTCTGTTAAGTGACGAGAGGTTGCAAACCATGTAGATGAATCGATAGACTTATCATCACCCCCCTCTTCCAAGGTTGGCACATATCCTTTCAATGCTTCTTTGGATGCTTCACGATCAATTCGTACTGTGTACGTATTGTCGATTGGCAGATTTTCAAAAATATAGTATCCATTTTTATCCGTTGTGGTTGGACCTACTGGATTTCCGTAGACATCTGTTACTGGGTTGCCTTCTTTATCTTCAATCGTTAAGACGACTCCTTTTAACGGAACATCGGTTTCGTCTTGCAGACCATCTTTATTGGCATCGAACCATACATAGTCACCGACACTTACTTTTTTCGGCTCCTCTTTTACAAAACCAAAGTCTAATGTTGGATCATGGTCACCGTCTTTTGTTAAGTGACGAGAGGTTGCTTTCCATGTAGATGAATCTATGGAATTATCATCGCCTACTTCTTCCAAGGTTGGCACATATCCTTTCAATGCTTCTTTGGATGCTTCACGATCAATTCGTACTGTGTACGTATTGTCGATTGGCAGATTCTCAAAAATATAGTAGCCATTTTTATCCGTTGTGGTTGGACCTACTGGATTTCCGTAGACATCTGTTACTGGGTTGCCTTCTTTATCTTCAATCGTTAAGACGACTCCTTTTAGCGGAACATCGGTTTCGTCTTGCAGACCATCTTTATTGGCATCGAACCATACATAATCGCCGACACTTACTTTGGCTGGATCATAATTGTTCGTCACTGTGAAGTTATATGGATTCTCTTCATCAGCTGTTACATTACTTTCATAATTAGGAACATCCACTTCTTCAACAGTATATTTAATTAAGTTACCATCTGCGTATACATCCAAATCAGTGAAGTCAGCCTGCCAGTTAGTATCCTTGCTTAGAATAACTTCCTTACCTGTTGCTTCACCATTTGCTAATAGTTTCACTGTAATGGAATCTGGGCGGTTACCACCTCGATTATTTGCGTCATTCCAGCTTTTTACAACATTAATACTTGTTTGATCTGGTGTATAGCTGTTGGTAATATCCAGACCGTCAATTTTAGCAGAGTAACCTTCTACATTATCTTCTTGAATGGTGTAATGTATTTCTTCACCATTCTCGAATTTTGGCAGATCAGTAAATGAGTAGCTCCAGTCAGATTCCTTGGAAACTTTAACAACATCTACTTCGTTAGCATTTGCAAATAAACGAACAGTGATTGATTCTGGACGTTTGCCGTCTTGATTCTTGGCGTCATCCCATGTTTTCGTTCCTTCTAAATTAATTAGCTCCGGCTCATAGCTATTGGTAATGACATATCCGTCCGCAGGGTTTCCTGCTGTTTCGGTTTCATACCCTTCTACAGCTGCTTCTTCAATACTGTATTGAATTTCTTCTCCATCTGCATAAACATCTAATTCGGTAAAGTCTCCCTGCCAGTTATTTGCTTCATTTAAAGTTAATTCCTGACCTGTTTCTTTACCATCTGCAAATAATTTCACTGTAATCGCATCTGGACGGGCACCATCCTGATTATTCGCATCTTCCCATGCTTTGACTACATTAATACTTGTTTGTTCTGGTGTATAGCTGTTGGTAATATCCAGACCATGAATTTCAGTAGAATAATCTTCTACATTATCTTCTTGAATGGTGTAGTTAATTTCTTCGCCATTCTCGAATTTTGGCAGATCAGTAAATGAGTAGCTCCAATCAGATTCCTCAGAAACTTCAACGGCTTCCACTTCATTACCATTTGCTAATAAACGAACAGTAATGGATTCTGGGCGTTTGCCATCTTGGTTCTTGGCATCATCCCATGATTTCGTTCCTTCTAAATTAATTAGCTCCGGCTCATAGCTATTGGTAATGACATATCCGTCTGCAGGGTTTCCTGCTGTTTCGGTTTCATACCCTTCTACAGCTACTTCTTCAACGCTGTATTGAATTTCTTCTCCATCTGTATAAACATCTAATTCGGTAAAGTCTCCCTGCCAGTTATTTGCTTCATTTAAAGTTAATTCCTGACCTGTTTCTTTACCATCTGCAAATAATTTTACTGTAATCGCGTCTGGGCGTGTACCGTCCTGGTTATTCGCATCTTTCCATACCTTGACTATATTGATACTCGTTTGTTTTGGTGTATAGCTGTTGGTAATATCCAGACCATGAATTTCAGTAGAATAATCTTCTACATTATCTTCTTGAATGGTGTAATGTACTTCTTCCCCATTCTCGAATTTTGGTAATTCTGTAAAAGCGTAGTTCCAATCCGATTCTTCGGTTATTTCTACGGAAGCTACTTCCTCACCATTTGCTAATAGACGAACAGTGATCGACTCTGGACGTTTGCCATCTTGATTATCGGCATCTTCCCATGTTTTCGTTCCTTCTAAATCAATTAGCTCTGGCTCATAGCTGTTGGTAATCACGTAGCCGTCCGCAGGATTTCCTGCTGTTTCGGTTTCATAACCATCAACGGCTACTTCTTCCACCGTATAATCGATTAATTCACTGTTTTTAAATTTATCTAGCTCAGTAAAGTCTGCTTGCCAATTGTTGGATTCATTTAATTCTACAGAATCAATTTCTTCTCCATCTGCAAGTAATTTCACTGTAATTGCGTCTGGACGAACCCCATCTTGGTCATCAGCATCTTCCCATGCTTTAGAAACATTAATACTAATTTGTTCTGGTGTATAGCTGTTAGTAATATCTAGGTCCTTAATCTTAGTAGAGTAGCCCTCTACGTTATCTTCTTGAATAGTGTAATTAATTTCTTCCCCATTCTCGAATTTTGGTAGATTAGTAAATGAGTAGCTCCAATCAGATTCCTCAGAAACTTCAACAGCTTCCACTTCATTACCATTTGCTAATAAACGAACAGTAATGGACTCTGGGCGTTTGCCGTCTTGATTATCGCCGTCATCCCAGGTTTTCGTTCCTTCTAAATCAATTAGCTCTGGCTCATAGCTGTTGGTAATCACGTAGCCGTCTGCAGGATTTCCTGCTGTTTCGGTTTCGTACCCTTCTACAGCTACTTCTTCAATGCTGTATTGAATTTCTTCTCCATCCGAATAGACAGCTAATTCAATAAAATCTCCCTGCCAGTTATTTGCTTCATTTAAAGTTAATTCCCGACCTGTTTCTTCATCATCAGCCAGTAATTTCACTGTAATCGCGTCTGGGCGTGCACCATCCTGGTTGTTCGCATCTTCCCATACCTTGATAACATTGATACTGGTTTGTTCTGGTGTGTAGCTGTTAGTAATATCTAAGCCACTGATTTCAGCAGAATAGTCTTCTACATTATCTTCTTGAATGGTGTAATGTATTTCTTCCCCATTCTCGAACTTTGGTAGATTAGTAAATGAGTAGCTCCAATCAGATTCCTCAGAAACTTCAACAGCTTCCACTTCATTACTATTTGCTAATAAACGAACAGTAATGGACTCTGGGCGTTTACCGTCTTGATTATCGCCGTCATCCCAGGTTTTTGTTCCTTCTAAATCAATTAGCGCAGGTTCATGCGTATTGGTGATGACATAGCCATCTGCAGGAGTTCCTGCTATTTCGGTTTCATATCCTGCTACAGCTACTTCTTCAATGCTGTATTGAATTTCTTCTCCATCCGAATAGACAGCTAATTCTGTAAAGTCTCCTTGCCAGTTATTCGCCTCATTTAGTATTAATTCCTGACCTGTTTCTTTACCATCAGCCAGTAATTTCACTGTAATCGCGTCTGGACGGACACCATCTTGATCATTGGCATCTTCCCATGCCTTGACTACATTGATACTGGTTTGTTCTGGTGTGTAGCTGTTAGTAATATCTACGCCATTGATTTCAGCAGAGTAGTCTTCTACGTTATCTTCCTGAATGGTGTAATTAATTTCTTCTCCATTCTCGAATTTCGGAAGATCCGTAAAGGCGAAGCTCCATTCCGTTTCTTCAGTTACATCAACGGAAGCTGCTTCCTCACCATTCGCTAATAAACGAATAGTAATCGACTCTGGACGTTTACCATCTTGATTATCGGTATCATCCCATGTTTTTGTTCCTTCTAAATCAATTAATTCCGGGGCATGCGTATTGGTAATCACATAACCATCTTCAGAGCTGCCTGCCGTTTCAGTTTCATATCCATCAACAGCTACTTCTTTAACTGTATAGGCAATAGCTTTACCTGTCTGATCGATTACCGGTAATTCTGTAAACGTGCCTTCCCAGTTATTACTTTCATTTAGTACTAACGACTGCTCTGTTTCTTCCCCGTTTTCTAACAAGATAACAGTGATCGCCTCTGGGCGGATACCGTCCTGGTTTTCTGCATCCTTCCAAACCTTTGCTACATTAATACTTGTTTCTCCCGCTGCAAAAGTATTGGTAATCGTTAGACCGTCTTCCGATATTGTCTTCTCATAATTATCAGGTACTTCCACTTCATCGACAGTGTATTCATACTCATTGCCATCGATATCTGTTTTGTCTAAGTCAGACCATGTATATTCTGTTTCACCATCTTTCAGCTCTACTGGGTCACCATACGGTTCGCCATCTCTGTGCAGCTGCAATTCAATGGTTGGTTTTGGTCCGCCTTCCCATACTTTTGTCCCTGTTATATCGATTTTTTCTTTCGTATTTTCAAAAGTAGTTGATACAATATTTTCTTCGTTGTTACCATATGCTTTATCAACAACAATTTCTATTTCTTCTTCTGAAAGAACATATCCTGTTGGTGCTTCTTCCTCTACCAGATAATACGTTCTAAGTGGTAAGTTTCCAATTTCAAGAGCACCATCTACTGTAGTAAATGCCTCTTCTTGTGTATATTGAACTCTTTCGCCATTTAAATCGTACCATAGTGTAAAGGTTGTTTCGTTATTTGCAATAACTTTCTCTTCTTCCTCATCGACTTTTGCAACTTTTAAAGCCCCTCTGTTCGGTGCCCATTCGCCGCCTGCGTCAGAGAATTGCCTAGCATTTAATTTACTAGACTCTACAGCTTGTTGATCAATAGCAGTTCCATCTAATGAGATTCTGTTACCAATATCACCATCTGTTTCGGTAACAACTGTAGTATACTGTAGGACTAAGGTGTCTTTTAAAGTTTCATCAATATCGATTACTAGCTTTGTTTCACCAGTAGGTTCATCATTCTCATCCGTGACTGCTACAACCTCAAGTTTATAATCGGTTCCCTCTTTTAAGGCATTTTCTTGATCTTGTGATCTAAAGACTTCAAGACTACCTTCCTTATAAATATGTCCCGCACTAATGGTATCTGTAATCACAGCATTTTGAATAATGGATAGACTTTCGTTGATTGCAGCTTTCCACTCAACTTCATCTCCAGTGAAAACGCGATTACCGTCTAGCCCAATTGCCCCCTTCTTTAAGAAGTCATTGGACTGACCATAGTTAAGGGTAGCACTATAAGGATATTCCACATCTCCAACTTTAACTATTGCATTGTTAGTATAACTTTGTTTTGAGATGTCTGGGACAGATGTGGTGAATTCAATCACGTATCTTTCTGTTACCTCATTGTTAAAGGTAATAGTAAATTCATCACCATCAACGTCTACTGAATAATTGTCTGGATTCAATACCGGGCCAGTAATCTCAGTTGTACCATCAGGCTTTACGTTATAAACCGATACTTTGATACTACCTTCATCAATATTTCCAGCATAAGCTAATGTATCTGTTATCGTAACACCTGTTCCAAGATTTTGTTCTTGATAGTTCGTGTACAGCTGCCAGGCGATCTTTCTTTCGCTGCCGCTTACCCAGCCATTTCCTTGATTACCTTCACCATCAACATGTATTAATTGACCTTCCTTTTTACCGCTGTTCCAGGAATCTTCTCTTACTGTAGTATCAGCATTTCGAGTTTCATCAATTGGATTCCCATTTACTGTTTCTCCCTCAAAATGAGCACGATTACGGTATACCTTATCTTGCTCTCCATCACGCACATGTGAATCCAGTGTATGACCACCAACTTCATGCTGAGGATCATAAGAGGTTGTATAATTAACAACCAACTGGCCGCCATCTAATGGCAATGCATTATCTAAAAGAGTAATAGTAAATCCTTTATGGTAGCCTGTTTCACCATCTTCAGTTCTTGGTGCAAGCGTGTAATCTGCACCTTCTACAAGCTCATCTCCAGCATGATTTACTTTTACCGAATCCGGCAATAAAATCATCCCTTTATTCGGGAATGTATCTTCTATTACTAATGAATCGACAGCTTCTCTTCTTGGATTCACATTTAATTGCCAATTAATCGTTTTTGCATTATAGTCTATTCCCCGAAAACTCTTACCATAGGTGTTAGCTGCTGGCTTGATTTCTGCGTTACTATTTTCTCCAGCTTCTCCAACACCGTCACCTGTCATGCCAACACCATTATTAAAATTATTTTTAGTGAAATCAGTAATTTCAGTTGTATATTCTATTTTAAGCTTATGTGTACCTACATCCCCTAAGTTAATAACAACTGCTGTTCCACCTTCAGCATCAGGATCAAGGTCGATTTTAACAGGAGTATAAGTGTTTCCTTCTTCATCCGTGATTTTAATATCACTTTCAGAAATCGCTAACCCTTCTGGAATTAAATCTGTTAGCACTATATTTCCAATTGGATGTCCTGCTTCATTGACGTGAATCGTCCAGCTAACCGTCTTGTTTTCATAATCCACATTGGATACTCCTTCTTTACGAAGGACGGGATCCCTAACAATGTTAACTGTTGCATCATCATTATTTAACTCATCTTCACCATCATAGAGAGTTGCTTTATTGTTGAAACCATTTTCTTTTTGATAATCGCTATTGTTGACTTCAGACCAATCAACATCTGTTTTAAATTTAATACGATAGGCGTCATCTTGCCCTAATGCCCCTAGGTTTATCGGGAATTCCGTATACAAGCCTTCGTGAACATCTCCCTCTACCCAATTGCCCCCATTTTGTGTGATTCTAACCACTTCGATACTAGCTGGGTCTACGCTTAAACCGGCAGGCAGGCTATCTTCTATAATAGCATTACTAATTAAACTTCCATTTTTATTAACATCAATTTGCCATTGGATTTTGTCTGTATTACCAACCTGCCAACCATCCTTTTCAATCGGATTACTTCTTGTCAATCCTCCAACGGTTGCTTCAGCAGGTAAACTTTCTTCACCATATTTAAAAGTTGCATCATTAGTAAATGATTCTGCTGCATAATTTTCAATGGTTGTCGTATATTGGACACGATAACCATTAAAAGGTGCGATTGTGCCTAGAGCAATTGGAAATTTTGACGGATTAAGAGTTGATGTTACATCATCACCTTTACTTATATCTCCATCAAATCCAATGTTTAGCTTATGGATGACAAAATCTCTAGCTTCACCTAATCCATGAGGAATGTTATCCGCTAATGCTGCTTCAGATATCTCTTCATCATTGGTATTGATCACATCAATTGTCCATGTAATTTCTCTCGCATCATGCTTTGTATCGGGATGTCCTTCTTTTTCAATACCGCTATGCTCGATATTGGGCCGTGCAATGACAGTTATGTTATTTTCATGACCATCATTGAATGGAATCTCTTGTTCAATATTTTCCCTGAATTTCTCGATATTGAACTCTAAGCCAAGATTAACAAATCCGTTTTGAACATCTGAAGTCTCAATACCTTCAGTAAATACAAATTTTAACACGCCTTCCTCAACATGGTAGGTTCCTACCTTTGTACCTTCAACGATGAGATCTTGAACTGGTGTAGTAACCGTCTTAAAGGCATCAGAAAGACCAATTTCTGCTGTATCACCAGCTTTCGCATTCATCCCTTGCGTATGCCAGCTAAACCTAAGGCTTGCAATCGTGCCTTCAGTAATTGAAATAATGTCACCATCTTCAATTACTTGATCATCAATTTTCAAACTTTCAAAGGTAAAGATATTTCCCAACTCAACCTGTGGGCCAACATCAGATGCAGCAGAAGTTTCGGTGTCTTTCTTTTCCGTCCCTTCATCTTCTACAGCTTCTTTGGTCCCTTCTTCCTCGGTTCCTTTTTCTTCAGCTGCTTCTTTCTCTACTGTTTCTTCAGTTCCCTTTTCTTCAGCTTGCTCTTCCTCTACAGCTTCCTCGTTCCCCTCTTCTTCAGTTGCTTCTTTCTCTACTGCTTCTTCAGTTCCCTTTTCTTCAGCTACCTCTTCCTCCGCAGCTTCTTCGGTTCCTTCTTCAGCTGGATTACTCTTCTCAATGGATTCTTCGTCTGCTTCTCCCTCAACAACTTCTTCTTGCAAAGGCACTTGCAGCTTTAATGTACCTTTAGCTTCGGGATGTTCCAGTGCCGCTTCATTGAACGTGACACGAATCACATTTTCTGTTGTTTCAAAGGAAGCAATATCTACTGCGCCTTCTTCCAAAGATAATGTTCCCTTCTGCTCAACTAATGCAACAGGGGATTGGAAATCTATAGTTTGATCCACTTCTTCTAAATTATAGTTTGCCAGTGACCAGTCTATATTTAGAAATCCATCACTATCTTCCTGGGAAAGAGAGCTCTCTGTAATGCCATCAAAGTCAAAGAACGTATGATTTGTGTTTTCTTCCGCGTACGTTGTTTGTAAAGGAACAAAGCCCGCTACAATAGATTGCATCACAAGAAGAAAAATCATAAATATGCTTACTCTTTTTGCTCGTATTTTCAATTAGTTCTTTCCTCCCTTTTGTTTATGTAAATAACTGCCGAAAAATAAAAAACCGGTTAGACACCTCCTATATCAACCCAATTTGTGGCTTTAAAATATTTTCTGTTCGGCAGAATACAGCAGAAAAGAACGTTGCCCAAATGTTGAATAGATTTCCTACCAGGTTAAACGTTCTGCACATCATATTTATTCAGCTTAGAAGATATTTTAAAGTCCCTCGGGACTACAAACCTACTGTCTAGGCAGTAGGTCATACCGATTTGTAACCAAGTATTATTAGGCATGAAATGTTGTAGTCATACTTATAGTAACTTACGAGATATATAGCGGTGAACTGTACATATATATACAAATTCTATACATCCAAATAATCTATACACGCCGATAGCTGTATTTTAATAGCAATAAAAAACTTCATTTTATAAAGAGTCGTTTCCTCTTTACAAAATGAAGTTTCATTTGATACAGTCATTATTCAATTTCATTCAAATCAGTCTCAAAAAATACTTTCGTCCCCTGATCAGGTGAACTGACAATCTTTAATCCTCTTCCAAAATGCTGATGCAATCTTTTATTCAGATTAAAAATGCCAACACCTGATTTGCTCTCAGATTCTCCTTTTAAAATGTTTGGAATTTCTGCTTCATCTATTCCCGCTCCATCATCCTCCACTGTAATTATTGCTTTGGAATGTGAAAAGTCTATTGTGCACCTAATCGAAACCGTTCCTTGTTCCTGTCTGTTCCTGATACCATGCAGTACCGCATTTTCCACCAATGGCTGGATGGATAAAAATGGCACATACACCCCTTTGATATCCTTCAAATCCCAATTCACCTGCAAAGCTGATCCAAAACGAACTTGTTCAATATACAGGTAGGAACGGACAATTTTTAATTCTTCCTCCAAAGGGAGCAGATCTTTCATATGCTGAAATTGAAATTTACTTCTCAACAAATTACTGAACTCATTCAAAAGCTTTCTCATTTCTTCTACATCCCATTCGCTTAACGCCATGATGGAGTTCAATGTATTAAATAAGAAATGCGGTTGTATCTGAGCCTGCAGCCAAGATGTTTCCAATTGTAATTGCTGATCGGCGACACGTTTCATTGTGATTAGTGAATCCATACGTGCTTTCAGTTCAATTGCCTCAACGGGCTTTGCAATATAGTCATTTGCTCCGGCTAAAAAAGCCGCTTGTATATCCGTACTTCCACCGGTAAGCAGTAGCACAGGTAGCTCTGTCAAAGAAAAATGTTCCCGAATGATTCTGGTCAGCTCATATCCTGATATTTCCGGCATCATAATATCAGAAATAACAATATCCCATTTTCGCTTCTTTAGTTCCTCTACGGCCTTTTTAGCACAGGAAACCAACACTGTATTATACGCATCCTCTGGAAGGACAGCCTTTAAAGCTAGTAAGCTAGCAGGATTATCATCTACTATTAAGACTGACGGTGCTTGTCCATTTTTCCAAGAAGGCAGCTCGGTTTGTTCTCTTTTTTCTTTCTTGACCGTCCTTTCTATATTCTCTTCAGGAGAAAACGCTTTTTGTGATGCCAATGCTAATGTGAACGCAAATGTTGTTTTTTCCCCTTTTTTAGAAGAAACTCGAATGATACCACCATGAAGCTCTACTAACTGTCTGGTAATACTTAATCCTAACCCAAAACCGCCTTCAGACAATTTATTTGCTGGATGTCCCTGCTCATAAGGCTGAAATATCCTCTTTTGCACGTCCTCGCTAATTCCAATTCCTGTATCTGTCACCTGGATTTCTGCATTATTTTCTCTTACAGAAGCGGAAATGGTAATCTCTCCATGATTGGTATACTTAATGGCATTACCTATTAGATTAAACAAAATTTGCTTAACACGGTTTTCATCTGCATGTACAGGAGGGAAATCCATGGAAATCATATTGACGATTGAGAGCTTCTTCACATCAGATGAAAAACGCAATATTTCTATAATCCCTGTGACAATTGGTTCTAGTACAATATTCTGTTTATTTAACCTTGGTTTATTAATCTGTAAGTTTCTTGCCTCTAATAAGTCTGTCAACAGAAGCTTCATTTGCTCTCCTACATTCAAGACGGTGTTTAATTCATTCAAACTCCGCTTTGACAAGGTTGCTTCTTCCCTATCCCGGATTGCTTCAGAAAGCAATAACATGCTATTTAAGGGATTACGAAATTCATGGGAGGTATTCGCCAAAAATTGATCCTTTTTTTCATTTACTCTTTTCAATTTTTCCGCTAATTCCTCTGTTTTCTTATGCTTTTGAAAATATCTCTGGAACCAGACAATGGTATAACAAGTTAAAGCAATTAGCATATCAAACGGGTAAAAAGTCAGATAAATACTTCGTCCCGTCCAGATAAAATTCCATATCCCATGGTTGGCGATAGCAATAAAACCGCACAGCAAAAGATACGCAGCTTTTGGATTGTCCCTATACATTAAAACAATCGAAGCACTGGTAACAACTACCGTAATAAAAGCAAAGGCAGCATAAATAGGCCGAATCGCTAAAATTTGTGACATAGGCATAAATATAGTCACAACAGCTAATGCAGCCATCCCCCATTTAAATAATGGAAAAAACTTTTTCCAATAAGGCAGCTTTTGATGATCTGTACATTGAACATATGCATAAAAATTAATTAAATATACCGTATGTATCAACCAATATTCCAAATCATAGCTTATATTAAAGAATTGTTGCAGTAATTTCTCGCCGGTATAGAATAAAAATCCCGAAAACAAACTAAAGATCAATAAAGCAAAGAAAAGAACCTTTTTATCCCGTCCTCCAATAAAATAAATGATCAATGCATATACAATATGAATAAACAAAAGAGCTGCAATTGCAACCTGAGAATAGTTCGTAAGCTGCACTTCTTTCGTAATTGTTTCTTCTGTACCGAACCGCAGCGAGAGGTAAATACCGCCGTCTCTACTGTCTTTAAAATTTGCAGCCTCAATGATAATATCAATATTTCCTTCTTCATCTGCTGAAAAGGTCGCAGTCTTAGGCATAATATCTGCAGCATAGGCAGCATCTGTTTCTGCTGGCTGGCCAGTTTTCGCAACTTCACGTCCATTCACATAGATTTCTGATGATGTGCGAATGTTTGGTATATATAATTTGAAATTCCGGTCATCACCAGGACGCATCTTCATTTGTAGCCGGTAAGTTCCATAACCAAAAGGGGAGCCCAGATTTTTCTTCCAGCCGTGGGGTACTTGAATCGTTTCCGGTGCCTCGGCAGGCATTGCCTTCTCCTGCATAATAAACTGCGAGGGGTAAAAATCCCACTTTCCATCCAACTGCAACGTTCTACTATCTTCAATTTCCCATGTACTTAAATCAAGCTCTCCATCTTCAATATTAGGAGTTATATTGTCTTGGAATACCCCTACCCAAATCAACCGAAGAGCGGACAAACTGATAATAAAGAGAATCACAAAAATCCCCGTCCGGATATAATCTCGTTTCACTTATATCAACTCTTCTTCCGAGGACATGCTTAAATCCCACATTTTTCTTTTATAATACCAGCTGCTTCTGTATCAAAAGCTGTTAGATCTTTCAATTTCGAAACATAATAGGACGATGATTTCTCATAGAGATATAAATACTCCGACAATCTGTTAATGAGCGCAAGCCATAGCTCTCTTAATATTTTTCTCTCTTTAAGAGCCCATGGATAGTCCAGACCTGCTAAATAGTCACCTTGATACACTTCTAGTAACATAAAATATTGTTCCTTATGTACATCGCCTTCTTTTAATAAGCGCTGTGCCGCAAGCTTAAATTCATGAGATTGAATCTGTATACTATCATCAATATCAATATTGTAAAACTCTCCCTGGCTAACTATTTTTATCGATGTACCTGTCTGTTGAATAACTTTTCTAATTTGATATACTGCTGTATACAATTGAGCATTTGCTTTTTCCCATGGCAGGTTATCCCATAGCAAGTGGATTAATGCCCTTTTTTGGATCGTATGTTCACGATTATGGATAAAATAAGCAAATAGCTCTTTAGCTTTAGAGGTCCGCCATTTCACATCTACCCGTTTATTATCCTGATATATTTGCAACATGCCTAAATCCTTAATGACAGATATTGATTTACGGGATGCAATCTCCCTTTCTATAGTCTTTCTTTCCATTATTCGCTGTACGGCTACCGCTAAACGCTCCTGTTTTACAGGCTTCAAGATATAGTCTACTGCATTTAATTCAAAAGCTTTGACCGCATATTCATCATACGCCGTAACAAAAACAATATGTATGGAGGGATTTATGTTTAATAACTGTTCGGCCAAATCAGTGCCTTTTACAACAGGCATATGGATATCTATAAATACGGCATCTACATTTTGAGCTTGAACATGGTCGATTAAGTCAGTAGCATTCAAATATTTGCCTGTAACATGCACCCCATCTATTTTACCCAACAGTAAATCTAAATATTGTAATGCCAAATATTCATCGTCAATGATAGAAATATGTAGCATCTAATCTCCCCCTGATTATCTCCTGCCTATTTTTCCTAACATGCTATTCATTCAAGTATACATGACAATAAATATTAGCTATCCACTCAATTCTACACAAATTCTATACAAATTCTGTACAAGCAACGATCCGGCTTAAGTTCCCTCTCAAATTCCGATACACAGGATTAGCTGTTTTAGAAATTACGATAGAAATACTGAAAAAATTAGATACACATAATCAAGTATATTGCATTCATAGTATAACCTAAATAAGACTCATCAGCCTGAATACTTTCCAGTTCAATAAATAGATAAGTTGAAAAATAGGGAGGCCTAATTTAATACAACACTAGTGAAAATATTGACTTATTCCTTAGTGATAGCGAATGTTATCTTGAAACTTAAGCATTTGGTAAGTAAAATAGAAAATAATATACTCCCTTCTTTGTTAAAATTAGTTTTAAGTTTTAATTGAGCTTTATATTATTAAAAGTCTAGGATTGAAACTACGTAACGTGAGGTGCATAATGTTTAAGAAAAAAAAGTTTGCTAGTATAAATAACTATACAAAAGCGTCAACAAATTTTGATAAATCTACCATGGTAGAATGCCCAAAATGTAAAACTGCAATTTTAAAAAAGGAAGTTCGTAATAATTTAAATGTCTGCACTTCATGCGATTACCACTTTAGGTTAAATGTAAGAGAAAGAATAAAGTCCTTTTTAGACGATGGGATTATAAAGGAATTTGATAGTGGTATATTCTCTGCAGACCCTCTAGATTTTCCTGGTTATAAAGAAAAACTTGAATCAGCAAAGCTAAAATCTGGATTAAACGATGCAATAATTACTGGCGAAGGCAAAATAGGAGGATTCCCTGTCGTTGTTGCAGTGATGGGTTTTGAATTTTTCGCTGGTACAATGGGATCAGTTGTAGGCGAAAGAATTGTAAGGGCTATCAAACGGGCTAAGGAATTGGAAGTTCCATTAATTATTTTCTCAACTTCCGGCGGAGCTCGGATGCAGGAAAGTATTTTTAGTTTAATGCAGATGGCCAAAACTAGTGCAGCAATTGGTGAATTTAATGATTCAGGTGGATTATACATATCCATCATTACGGATCAAACATTTGGTGGTGTTTCAGCTAGTTTCGCAATGTTAGGTGACTATATTTTTGCAGAACCCCACGCTGTTTTTGGATTTGCTGGCCGCAGAGTTAGTGAACAAGTAATACAACAAAAATTACCATCAGATTTTCAAACAGCTGAATTTTATTTGGAGCATGGTCAAATTGATGGAATCATTCACAGAAAAGGGCTAAAAGAAAAAATAATAGATATTATAGATTTACATATAAATTCAAAGTGGAATGACATCGAATGATTATTTTTACCACCAAAACGTTTTTCCAACTAATAGAGGTGATGGATAATGGTTAAGGGTATGCACTATGAGCTTTCATTAAAAGAATTAAAACAAAAAATTGATTGGATTAGAAAATTCTCTCATGAACAAAATATTGATCTAAGTGAAGAAATCAATGATTTAGAAAATCGCTTTCAAGTAATACAAGAGGAGTTGTATAAAAACTTAACTGCTATAGATAAATTACAATTAGCAAGACATCAAAGCAGACCATCCACATTAGATTATATCAAAATCATTTTTGATAAGTTCATTGAATTACATGGAGATAGATTATATGGTGATGATTACGCAATCATTGGCGGAATTGCACGAATCAACGGGATGTCCGTTACTGTAATTGGACATCAAAAAGGAAAAAATACAAAAGAACATATTAAGCGTAACTTTGGCATGGCGCATCCTGAAGGATACCGAAAAGCATTAAGATTAATGAAACAAGCTGAAAAATTTAAACGGCCCGTAATAACCTTTATTGATACTCCTGGTGCTTATCCCGGAATTGCCGCTGAGGAAAGAGGCCAATCAGAAGCAATTGCTAAAAATCTTTTAGAGATGTCGAAGTTAAAAGTACCAATAATGTGTATAGTAATTGGTGAAGGTGGAAGTGGTGGAGCCCTTGCCTTAGGTGTTGGTGATAAATTACTTATGTTGGAGCATGCAATTTATGCTGTTGCATCACCAAATGCTGCAGCATCCATTTTATTTAAAGATGCTACGAAAGTAGATCAGGTTACTGAGTCATTAAAAATCACCGCTCAAAATTTAATGGAATTTGGGATAATTGATGAAATTATTCCTGAACCTAAAGGCGGAGCACATAATGATTTAAATTTACAGGCAAATTATATTAAAAAGAGTATACTTCAAAATTTTGAAAAACTAATTAATAAAAGTGAACATAACTTAGTTAATGAAAGGTTTGAAAAAATGTTAAAAATCGGTAGATTCATAACACTTGAATCGGAAGATAATAATAAATATTGAATTATATTAGGTTAACCTGGAAGAGGTTATCGACTACGCTTACTCGTATGGATACCGTAAGCTAAGAACGTTCGACGGAAAATAAGAAAAAATGTATATAGACTGAATGCAGAGTTGATAATTTTTACAACAACTGCGAATTAATTCTAGTATTGATGGACAGAAAGCTGAGACTCAAATTAATGCCATTAAATCCCGTCATTCACCTAAATACTTTGTTCTTGAGTTTCTTCTATTATAGATGACCATAATTCTTATGCTTGTATGCGTACACCCTTGGAGCAAGCTCCCTCAAAGAAGTTGGAATACGCACAGAAAATTCGCATGACTAAAAACAGCCTTGAACCCATATGAATATTGGGCAATTGGCTGTTCTATTTTGTCATATAGTTGTAGTGTAGTTCACTCTGTTGTTTAAATAAAGTTTATCAATGCGTATTTGATAAACATGCCTTATCTCATGTGAAAGTCTGTTCCATACTGTGTTAACTGTAATTTTCTCGCTACTGACTGGGATGCAAAATTGTTGTTTTTGTCAATATTAAATTGAGCCAGAGCGATCACTTCAAAAGTGAGCCACTTTTTGTAGAATATCCTCTGTAAGTAGGAGGGATTAGCTGTTTGGGGTTCTTGCCCCGGAGGGGCAAGAACCCCAAACACATCGCGCGCCGATTACCCCCCAGCTGATTCTCGTTGCTTCATACTTTGTCGGAATCGAAAAGATTCACCATTAAGCAAATGGATGTGTGAGCGATGGGTAAGACGATCAAGTAATGCTGCCGTCATTTTTTCGTTTCCAAAAAGGTTTGTCCACTCTGTAAATT